>JBJKSS010000028.1:0-4155 GCA_046703745.1 Spirochaetota bacterium | reverse complement strand
GATGGGAATATTCCCCTGATCTTTCAATATTTGCAAATTTTACTTCATGGGCAATTCGTTTGTTTTCTATTATGATGATCTTTTGCGCAAAATTTTTAATCATGCTTTTCAGGTTGGTGACAAATATCATTGATATTTTTTTTGATGCAGAATAATCCGCAATCATGTCAATTACCAGCCTGGAATTCGTAGCATCCAGGTAAGTCAACGCCTCGTCCAGGAAAAGCACTTCCGGATCGATAATCAAAGCCCTTGTCATGGAAACCAGTTTTATTTCTCCAAGACTCAACTGTGCCGGCCTTTCATGCAAGGATTCGGCCAGATTGATTCTTTCCAGGAATGAAAGTATTTTTTTATCCATGTCGTCTTTTTTCATATCAGGGTATTTGTATTTCAGGGGCAATTCCAGATTTTCTTTGATATCAAGATTTGATATCAGGGCACCGTCCTGGAATAAAAAACTCATGTTTTTATCTTCCGGTTTATACCCGGTAAAATCATGCTTCCCGTTCGTCGGGATCAAAATGCCTGCGAGGAGCTTGAGCAGAGATGTTTTTCCCGATCCGGATTTTCCTATTATGGCAGTATTTTCATTTCTTGAAATTTCCAGGTTGATATTGTCAAGCACAAGATAATCGTCATTATAAAAATTAACATCTTTCAATTCAACCAGTACATCATTCATAAAATATCCCGCAGATTAAATGTTATATGAAATTACTGTTATAATCAGGTTAAAGATAAAAATCCATGTCAGATTCGAGACTACTGCCTTTATCGTTCTTACCGGGACTTCGGTTGATGCGTATTTCACCTTAAGCCCGTGATAACAGGAAATTATTGAAATTACAAAACCGAAAACAAGGCTTTTTGTCAAACTGACTATTATGTCCTTGATGGTCAGGTTTTGCAGCAGGTTGTTCAGGAATATTGTAAAAGGCATCGGTTGAATCATCGCCGATACGAAATATCCGCCGAACAGGCCCGCAATATTGAAATAAATTGTCAAACTGAAGATCGCCGCAACCACTCCGATTACCCTTGGAACCACAAGATAGCCGATGGGGTTTATGCCGAATGATACAAGCGCTTCAACTTCATGATTTACCACCATATTGCCCAGCTCGGTCGATATGGATGTACCCGACCGTGAGAGGACTATGAATGCCGTGAGAAGGGGGCCAAGCTCTTTCGTAATGACCATAATAAGGATTTTGTAACCTATGGTTGTTTGTCCGAAATTTTCAAGCAGGGTGATGCCCTGGATAATAATAACGGCACCAATGGTCAGCCCTATAATATTGATAATTTTCAGCGCCTCAAAGCCGGTAAAAAGCACCTGCCTTGAAATGACATTAAACTCTATGATTTTTTTTTGCGGCAGCAAAAATAATTCTGAAAAAATATTTTTCAAAAAGCCGCAAAAATAAAGGAATTCCCCGAATTGTTTTTTTAGATAACCTGTAAAAAAAATAAATAATTTATTCATATTGGTTATTTAACGAAAATTATGATATACTTATCTTCTGTAAATTATATAACAAATTACCCGATAATATACAAGAGGGATTTGAATAATGGAAAAAAAGATTAAATCTGAATGTTATAAATTCAGAAAATTTCATGTTCTTTACGATATCGGTTCGCCGGTAAAAGGCAAATCTGTTTTTCTTGTAAAGGAAGGCAAGGTCGACCTTTTTTACAGATTAAAAAATAATAAAGAATTAAAAATAACAATTCCTGAAGGAGGGGTTTTCGGTGCATTCGAATGTTTTGCCGGCACCGAGTATCATGTTACTAAAGCTGTCATGGCGGAAAACTCGGTTATCTGTCTTTGGGAAAAGACAGATTTTTTAATGGAAGCAAGCATGAGCCCCGAACTCGGGTTGAAAACAATAGCTTTCCTTTCATCTTTTTTACGAACATTAAATCAAATAGTTGCAAATTTGGGATGAATACATGTCTGATGATATAATAAAGAAATATGAAGAAATAATGAAAATCGGCTTTGGCGGTCTGGGTGCCATTGATGAAGAAATAATCCATAATTATGGTAAAATTTTTAAAAAAGGCGAGTTTATAATAAAAGAAGGCGAAAAAAGCAATGATGTTTACCTGATACTGGAAGGGAAAGTCATTGTAACAAAAAATGTAAACACAATCAACAAGGTGCTTGCCGTACTCGGGCCAGGCGAAATAGTAGGCGAGATGTCCTTCTTTGAATCAACAAGCAGATCCGCATCGTGCATAGCTGATGATGTTGTAACAACAATTAAATTCAATTATGATACTTTCAGTGAAATATACAAGGTGCACACCAGATGGCTCTTGCAGATTCTGGAATCCATTTCCACCAGGATAATCAAGACTCTGGAATTAATCAAGGAAAAAAATAAATAATTGAGTTTCAGTTATATGACAATTTTTTAAAATTCCCGGAATAAATAATATCATCTTTTTTTATCCATCCGCTTGATCCGTTTGAAAGATTTATTTTAACGAAGTTGTCGATTTCTTCGGTTATATCACCTGAAGTGCCTTCCTGCAGGGTCATTATTATTGTTTCATAATCATCCGGTGTTGCAAAAACATTGGATAATTTTGTTGTTGATACGAATGTTTTGTTGTTATAATCAATATACTGGGTAAAAAATATTATATTGAAAATGACAATAAAGAAAACAAATATTATAAAAATAATAAAGTAAGCCTTTTTATGCTGCTTTGAAAAATATGTCTGTAAACCCAATATGACAGTTGTAACAATGAAGAGAAATAACAATAAAACAAGAATGGGCATGGGGATAAAAAATACTATCCTTTTGCTCATTATTATCTGCTCTCCGCCTGATGATATATGAAGCTTATTGTAGACAATCTCCAGATTTTTTTCCAAATCCCTGTCAAATGGCCTGTAAAACAGCGATCTTTCGAAAAAAAATCTTGATTTCCCCAATTCATTCAGATTGTAATAGCAGCATCCCAGATCATAATTAATATTGAAATTGTCATATCCGTTTTTCAGTAAAAACAAATATTGCCCAAGGGCATCCTTGAACATTTTTTTTTCATAAGAATTGTTAGCCTTGGAGAATAATTCCCCGAAATTCATTTTTTCAGGATATATGCACATTGTCAGAAATATTAATACTGCGGCGATTGCTATTTTTTTCATTTTCCTGTTTAATCCTGAATTTTATTGTTTTTTGCGGATTCAGTTTCAATCTTTTTGATAAAAATCCTGATCTTGTTCATAATATCAACAATGTCTTTGTCTGAGATTTCATGACCGCCGAATCTGATTATGTCGAGCTCGGAAATTATTTCCTTAAGTGAACCAATATTTTCCCTGCATAAATGGCCGGACAGCTTTTCCTGTATGCTTTTATTTGTGAATTCAACAGAGTCTATTTTGAATTTGTTGATAAAATAACATTCAATAATATTGGATAATTTATCAATACAAGCGCTGCCTGCTTTCCCCTTGCAGCTATTTAAAACGGTTTTCATGCTTCCATTGAAATTTTTGAAAGCTCTTTTTTTCAAAAATGATTCGGATTGCAATATGTTAGTGACAAACAGATATTTATAAGCAAGTACCAGTACCAGTAAGATTAAAGACACTGTATAAATGATGATAAAGATATAAAACCACAAATTTATATTTAAAAGGGTATTTTTAAAACCCAAACCGGTATTTATATAACCAATAGTATTTTTAAAATCAATTTTATTTGCATCGGTTGAAGCCGTTGTATTATTAATTTTATTTTCCTGATTTTCTATATTTGTAACGGATAAATCATATTCACTGCCTTTCAGTGTAACGTATTCTTTTTTATTAATATCAAAGTATACAAAGTCATTGGTTTTTATTTTAGAGTTGCCTGATTTGGATGGTATCAACAAAACTTCAAGTATTTTTGTCTTGTATTTCCTGTCTTTTGTATCGATGGTACTTTTTGATGAAAAAACATCCAGAGAATTATCAACAGTAAAACCTATATCCTTCAAGTTCTGAAAATTACCTTCACCTTCAAGGATTATTTTCAATGAAGTGGGGTTTTTCCCACTGATTTTTGACGGGGTAATGCTTGTATGCATCTTAAAACAACCCACTGCACCGTCAAATCCTTTGGGAGGGTTATCAGGAAG
>JBJKSS010000027.1:0-5158 GCA_046703745.1 Spirochaetota bacterium | reverse complement strand
TCATATTGCGATACAAATTTTATTTGATCTGGAGATAGCATGGAACACGAACCGGATACATCACCTGTCAAAAATGGCAGCGAGCCCCCTGAAATATCGAAAGATTTAATCGATGAATCCGATTATTTTTCGGGTGAGGAAGAAATTTGATTATTATCAGGGGAAAATAAATTATACTTATTTAAAGCAGGAAAATTTATGGATAATAAATGTGAAAATTTTTTGAAATATATTAAAATCGGCGATTCGAATGAAAAGATGAATAATCAGGGCGGCAGGGAGGATGCAGACTCCGTTGATAATAAAAATATAGAATTGCTCGATGCTTATTCCGAAGCGGTTATCAGCGTTGTCGATTGCGTGGGCCCGTCTGTGGTAAGTGTTTCCATAGGGAACAAAACCGACAATGATGATTTCCAGCCGGCTGGTGCAGGGTCGGGTGTCATCATAGCTCCCGACGGCTACATACTGACCAACAGCCATGTTGTGTCTGATGTCGAAAAAATCAGTGTTACATTTTTTGAGCAGGATGAATTACAGGCTGCGGTTGTCGGGAATGACCCAGAAACCGATCTTGCCATATTGAAAGTCAACTCATCCGGCCTGCCTTATGCCGTACTGGGGGATTCTTCAAAACTGAGGGTTGGGCAGCTTATCATTGCGATGGGCAACCCTTTCGGGTTCCAGTCAACGGTATCAACCGGCGTTATCAGCGCAATCGGCAGGTCGTTAAGGGCTCAGAACGGCAGGCTGATAGAAAATATTATCCAGCATACCGCTCCTTTGAACCCGGGGAATTCGGGCGGGCCGCTGCTTGATTCAAAAGGGAAAATAATAGGGATAAACACGGCCATAATATCGATGGCACAGGGGATAGGATTTGCAATTCCTGCCAGGACAATCGAGAGGATCGTTACGCAGCTTATGACAACCGGCAGAGTGAAACGGTACTATATAGGCATTGCGGGAATAACACGACAGATAAGCTCCAGGTTCGCACGGTTTCACAATCTTGAAAACAACCGGGTCGTTGAAATCGTCGGCCTTGATAAAAACGGCCCTGCTGAACGTGCAGGCATCAATATCGGAGACTTTATAATAAGCGCAAACGGGAACGAAGTTGATGATGTAGATGCCATATATCATATTTTATCAGAATGGGATTCAACAGATGCCATTGAGCTTCAGGTAGTGCGAAGGGAGAAAAAGATCAATTTTAAATTGATTCCCGAAGAAAAAAATGAAAGTATTTAAAGGCATTTTTACTGCTATAGCCGGTGAAACCCCGCGATACCCAAGTTTTTCTTGACTTTTAGTCAAATAGTATTTATAAGATTTAAAATTGTACCAATTCAATTTTAAGCCGGGGGAATAATATATGCAATTTATCCTGTTTTTTGTTGACCTTTTCCTGCATCTTGACAAACATCTTAATGAAATAATAAACAATTACGGTTTTTGGACATACCTGATCCTTTTTTTGATTATTTTTTGTGAGACTGGATTGGTAGTTACGCCTTTCCTCCCGGGCGATTCCCTGATATTCGCTGCCGGCACACTGGCGGCAACCGGCTCATTTAATATTCTGATGCTCTATCTTATTCTGATTGCTGCGGCTGTTCTCGGCAATATGGCCAATTACACTATCGGACATTTCATCGGCCCAAGGGTTTTTCATTTCCAGAATTCATTCTTCTTCAGGAAGGAATATCTTGACAGAACCCATAAATTTTATGAAAAACACGGAGCCATAACGATCATAATCACAAGATTCATTCCCATTTTACGGACATTCGCGCCGTTTGTTGCGGGCGTAGGTTTTATGAATTATATACGGTTTTTTATCTATAATTTTATAGGCGGATTTGCATGGGTTTCACTGTTTACCTTTGCTGGCTATTTTTTCGGCAATATCCCTGTTGTGAGGAAAAATTTCAGCCTGGCAGTACTCGCTATAATTTTTATCTCGGTGCTGCCTGTTATCATTGAATTTGTAAGACATAAATTGAAAAAGCAAAACAGTTAATATATTGAAAATAATTGCTGCCTGGATTATTTATTCAACACATTTAATATCATATAAAGTTGCAGCTTGATTTTGTAATATTATGTTAAATATTACATTTATAATAATAGTTAACTATTGTGTTTTTTCAGAATAAAAATTATAATAATGGGTCAGTTTTTTATAGGAGTCTTTATGATTTTCAAGAGTATTTTTTTACCCAAAAAAAGAAGACATTTATATATATTTTTCATAATAATAACATAATTGACAGCTATACTGGGTTTCGGTATGGTGAATCTCCAGATTAACAATGATGTCTCGGTCATGCTGCCAAATAATACCGAAACACAGTATGAGAGAGAAAAAATCAATCGACTTGGCAAGGAGTTCCCATCAGAGCAATTATTGTTCGTTGTTGTTGACAAGGCATACATGTTTAAAAATATGCCGAAGCTTCTCGATCTGTGCAATGACCTGGAAAAATTAAAAGTGGTAAAGTCGACCTTAAATCCGTTCAATGCGATATATTTTAAAAAATTGACCACTTCATTTACAATCGCAAGGACAGGCTATCCGAGAACAGAGGAGGAGTTCAATCAATTTATTAAAGATTTGACTTCAAACAGATTTCTCGTTGGTTCTGTCATCTCTTATGACCATAAATCTGCCGGCATTTTGCTCAGAATGAACCCCAATGCCATGATGGGCAAAAAGATCAGTAAAAACAATTTTTTCCTCAAATCCCTCGGCAAATTATTCGGACGAAGCTTCGGCCAGACAAAAATAGAAAGATACTATTTCTGCAACAAGGTTGAGGAAGTAGTAAACAAATATAATAAAGACTTCAAAATTTATTTGGCTGGTGTTCCTGTTATCGAGGCAAAGACAAAATCAACAATGGAAAGGGACATATTCGTGCTGTTGATCCCTGCCATACTGCTTATGGCATTCATCATTTTTATGAATTTCAGGACGCGCAGGGGAACGATCCTTCCTTTATTGACAATCTGCCTGGGGTTGATATGGACAATGGGCATCGTGGGCTGGATGAGATATAAACTTACGATAATAGGTGTTATCATACCGCCAATAATTATCACGCTGGGAAGTTCTTACTCCCTTTATTATTTACAGTCCTATTATTTACTTGCCAGTTCTCATACAGAGTCAAGGAATTTGATTATCGAATCGACCAATTCCATCTGGCTGTTTGTTTTGCTTGCAGCAATCACTACGATCCAGGGGTTCGTCTCTTTTCTTTTTTGCGCAACGGTGCCAATCGTATATTTCGGTTTTTTTGTAATCATAAGCACAATATTCATCATGTTTTTTACTTTTTTCCTTTTGCCCAACATCCTTGTGATGCTGCCGGTGCCGAAAGTCGTTAAAATTGATGAAATCAAGAATGACTTTTTTTCAAAAATGCTTGAAAAATTCAGGGAATCCGTCATACCTCTGAGATATTTATGGCTCGGGCTGTTTTTCCTGTCATTGATCCTGTTTGTGATTTTCATCCCGCGCTTGAGGGTTGAAACCGATGCGTTGAAATTTTTCAGGAACACGAATTATGTAAGGCAGAGCGTGCTTTATGTCCAGAAAAATTTCCATGGCTCGGTATTTTACAACATAACCATCCGGTCGATCAATAACCAGGTTAATTATTTCAAGACCCGTAAAGGTCTTTTGGCAGCAAAAAAAGTCCAGGATTATTTTGATAAAAACGTTAAAATAAACGGCCACACGATGCTGGGCTGGTCGCTTTCGCCGGTGACGCTGTCAGAGGATTTGAATTATGCCATGACAGGCAAATATGGCATTCCTGAGAATGAAATCCTGCTTAAAAGGTTCCTCTCGTTCCTCAAGGCATCAAATGACGACAGCATAAAGTCGATAATGAATAATGATTTAAGTGCAATAAATTTCCAGGTGAGGCTCTATTCGGATAATGCCGGCAACGAGTTCAGTTTATCGGAGCAGGAATCATCTTTATTGATAAAAAAATTGACCAAAGATCTCAATGAAATTGCAAAAAAGGACGGCACATTTACTGTAGAATTATGGGGCGAAGTAATGTTGTTGTCCAACATATCCAAATATCTCCTGCATGACCAGACGTGGAATTTAACCATGAGCGTTATTCTTGTGTTTTTGCTGATGCTTGTTATTTTCAGATCGGTTTATTATTCAATAATCGGTCTTATTCCGATGGTATTTGCAATTATCATGAATTTTACTATAATGCCGATCTTCGATATACCTCTGGATGCTGCAACCGTGTTAATCTCTTCAATTTCAATAGGTGTCGGTATACATAATTCCATATATTTCATTTTATTCTACAAGCGCTTGATAAGGGAAGGAAGCAGCGCAAAGGATGCGATACTCGAGACGCTTGCCTATGCATCAAGGCCGATTTTTTTTACATCGCTTGCACTGGTAATCGGTTTTTCAATTTTCATGCTTTCGTCTTTTAACCCGATATTTTATTTCGGCCTGCTGATTGCCATAGCAATGATGACGTGTACCTTTGCCACATTATTCATTATGCCGACTTTCTTTTTCATGACGGATAAATTCTGGAGATTTTTCAAAAAGAAATCATATTTCCGGATAAAAAAATAAACTTAAGAATTGCCAAAATAATTCAACCTGAGACGGGAGAATGACTTGCCGATCAAATATGAAAGTGTCGTGCCCTGGGGGCGTTCTTATGAAGAATACATCCGCATGTTCGGCTTGACCGAATCTGATTTGAATAAAAAAATACTCGGTTGTTCCGACGGCCCCGCAAGTTTCAATTCAGTCATGCATAAAAAAGGGCACAGGATTGTATCTGCAGATCCCATTTACAAATTTGATTCTGAAGAATTAAAAAAGAGGATCGACGAAACATTCGGGATCGTGATGGATCAAACGGGGCAGCACATCGAAAAATTCGTCTGGAAGAGCATAAAATCACTGGAAGAACTTGGTCAAACAAGAATGAGTGCAATGCTGGAATTCCTGGATGATTATGATGCAGGCAAAAAGGACAGCAGGTATATATTTGCGGAGCTTCCCGAATTGCCGTTTGAGGACAACAGCTTCAATATTGTTCTTTGCGCACATTTCCTTTTATTCTATACTGATAACCTTTCCCTTGATTTTCAT
>JBJKSS010000026.1:0-3093 GCA_046703745.1 Spirochaetota bacterium | reverse complement strand
CAATTCTGGGGTCATTCCTCCCTGGCGGTATTTTTCTTATTAATTTGATTGCCCTGTACCCGTCCATGTCGGGCATTATAAGATCCATTAACACGACATCAGGGTTGTGATGTTTGAATACCTCAACCGCGTTGAATCCGCTGTTTGATACAATCATTTCAAATCCTGCGGTTCCCAGGAGTTCCGAGAGGAAATCGGTGTTTTCTTTCAAATCATCGACAACCAATATTTTATGTCTTCCTTTTATTTCCCTGACTGATACTATTTTTTTTCCGGATATTTCGGTTTTTATGTCTTCCTGATTTGCCCTGGAAATTTTTACCATTACATTAAAAACAGATCCCTTGCCCGGGCTGCTTGAGAAGGTGATGTCTCCACCCATGAGGCCCGCGAATTTTTTGCTGATTGCAAGGCCAAGACCTGCGCCTCCTTCCTTTATGCCTGCCTCTGACTGCCGGAAAATCTGGAAGATTTTACTTTTATCCTCTTCCGATATGCCAGGGCCGGTATCAGATATATCGACTTTCAGGAAAATGACACCGTTTTCGCCGGCCTCGGATTTTACGCGCACGCCGACTCCGCCTTCATGCGTGAATTTGATCGAATTGCCGATTATATTTATGAAGATTTGCCTCAATTTGGATTCGTCTGCCGAAACATATCTCTCCAGCCCTGCGGCCATCTCAAGCCTGAAATCTATTTTTTTTTCAGATGCCCTCAGCATGAACATTGATTCGAGGTTTTTGAAAAAACGATGCAGGTTGAATGCGGCAGGATTGATCTCATAGGTTCCGGCTTCAATTTTGGATATTTCTATTACATCGTTGATCAGGGACAGAAGATGCTCACCGCTTTTGTTGATAACCTCGATTTTGGATTTTTGTTCAGGGGTGAGCTTGTTGTCCATCTGCAAAAGCTGAGAAAACCCCAATATGGAGTTAAGCGGCGTCCTTATTTCATGTGACATACTGGCAAGAAATATCGTCTTTGTCCTGTTTGCTTCATCGGCTTCTTCCTTTGCCTTTTTTAGCAGTCTTTCGGTCTCTATTCTTTCTGAAATATCCCTGACAATTGACATAACAACTTTCCTGCCAAGGTATTCAAAAGAATGCGCACTTACTTCGACAGGCAGTACCTTGCCGTTTTTGGTTTTGTAGTTCCTGCCGAATATACTGTGCGTGCCGTTGTTGAGAATGCTGCCTGCAAAAGATCTGACATTTTCGCTATTTTTTAAATCGGTATCGATTTCCAGCGGAGAAAGCTTCAAGAGCTCCTCCCTTTCAAATCCGAGCATTGAGCAGGCGACGTCATTCACCTCGATAAAATTTCCAGGAGTGCCCCTTTCATCAATTTCATTCACAAGTATTGCATCGTTGCCCTTGTTGAAGAGCATCCTGTAGCGTTCTTCGGATTTTTTCAACTCTTCGGTTCTTTCTTCAACAAGTTTTTCGAGATTGGCATTTAGCCTGATTATTTCGTTTTCAGCCGTTTTGCGTTCGGTTATATCGTCGAAAACGGCGACAAAATATTCTTTCTCCGGGCTGTAAACCGAATAGGACAGCCATTTCCTGAGAGTATTAAGATATATTTCGAATACTTCGGGATTACCTGTCATGGAAACCCGCCCGTATTTTTCCAGAAGGCCGGGATCGGATTCACGAATTCCGGGATTGACTTCGGACGCATTTCTGTTTTCTACATTCTTTAGCCCGGTCAGTTTTTCAAAGGCTTTGTTTACCTTGAGATATATGAAATCATCCGGCTTGCCGTCCCTGAAAATCATCCGGCAATAAATAAAACCGTTCAGCATGTTTTCAAAAAGAATGCTGTAGCGTTTTTCACTTTCAAGAAGTGCCTCCTCGAGTTCCTTCTGCTTCTGCATGCCGCGCCATTCTGCAATGGCCTTGTTTATGATGTGAGGTATGTTTAAAAATGTAATATCGGATTTTACTATATAATCGAGTGCACCGGATTTTATGGCACGGACGGCCATGTCCTCGCCGCCGTAAGCAGTCATAACGAGAATCGGAAAACGCTGGCCCTCCGTATTATCGAGGATATCAAAGGCCTTGCCGTCCGGCAGGTTCAAATCCATAAGCACAAGGCTGGGTGAGAATTCCGAAAGGCCCTTCCGGTATTCGCTTATGCTTGAGGCCGTTTTAATCTCATAGTCGCCGCCTGAATTTTTCAACGACCTTCGTATTGCCTCCACGTGGAGGAATTCATCGTCGACAATGAAAATCAGGGTGCTGTCCTTGTCCATGATTAATAGGTTCCCATGATTTTTTTTAAAAATCAATGTCGTAATTCTGCTTTATTTTGACTTTATTCTATGTGAAGAAGGGGTACCTGTTTATCAATAAATGTTGCCTCATGCATAAATTTCGGGTGTTAAGTGTTATATATACTTAAAAGCAATCCCGACTTATCGGAGTCGGTACAATAATAAACAATTGTTTGTCAAATTTTATTTATAATATTTGTTCTCATGGAATCAGCAAGTCCACGAATGATTCAAACCGGCTTTAAGAAAAAAATTAAAATATTTATCCATTTTTTGTAAACGATTCCCGAGAAACAGGCGTTTAATATATAAAAAGAGGAGCGATAAAATGAATGAAAAAAAAAATAAAATAACAAAAGAGGATCATGATTTTCATCTCGTTTTAAGGGGAGAATTAAAAAGCAGGATAATTGAATTCGGAGCTGAATCCGGCCATGATATTTCTGAAACAGCATTATACATTCTCGATAAAACCATGTGCATTCTCAACAAATACCATTTCGACATGGAGGAAATTGAGGAGATAAGCAATTACCCGCGTGTCGACTGGGATGAGGACATGCATATCCGCATGGATGAAAATCTTTATCGCAGGATAAAGCATCTTGCTGATTCTATATTTGCATTCAGTATTGCAGTAGTGGTAAGAAAGTTATTCAAATTTTTTTTCAGGATGCTGGATTTGAGCAAAGGCAGGGTAGAGAGGGTGGAAAGAATTTTTAAAAAATTCTATTTGTTAAAAGTTCAAAAATATGGAAACAGCATAAAAACCTGGAAAAAATGTTTAGTAAAAAAACAATTGTTAGGAG
>JBJKSS010000025.1:0-5393 GCA_046703745.1 Spirochaetota bacterium | reverse complement strand
GCTTTAACCAATGCGTTCAAATTTGATTCGACAGTAATCATCGAGGAGTTTGTCGAAGGTCCGGAATACAGGTTCCTCGTTATCGGCGGCAAGGTCATCGGCATTCTTCACAGAGTGCCGGCCAACGTCACAGGCGACGGCGTCAGCGCCATAGAAGAGCTCGTTGCAGAAAAAAACAGGAACTCCCTGAGAGGCAAAGGTTACAAAACGCCGCTTGAAAAAATACATATAGGAGAAGCCGAAAAAACTTTCCTGAAAAATCAGGGCAAGGATGAACGATATGTCCCGAAAAAGAACGAAGCGGTATTTTTAAGGAAAAACTCCAATATCAGCACGGGCGGGGATTCAATCGACTTTACCGACGACATAATGGATGAATACAAAAAAATAGCCGTTGATGCAGCCGAAGCTGTTGGCGCAAAAATCTGCGGGGCAGATATAATTATCAGGAATATAAACGAAAAGCCGGATGATAAAAATCATGCAATAATAGAGCTCAACTTCAATCCCGCCCTGCATATCCATACGTTCCCGTACAGGGGGAAAAACAGAAGGCCGGCAAAACACGTACTCGATCTTCTGGGATTTTAAAAGAATGAGAATTTTTATGCTTATATATACTTAAAAGAAACCCCGATTTATCGGGGTCAGCTTTTTGTAGAATTAATTAGCCCGATCCCGATAATAATCGGGAAACTCCGATTATTATCGGAGTCGGTATAAAATTACTGCAGGCCCAATCTTTTGGGGATCACCCAGTCGAAAAATTGCGTGTAGACCTTCCATGAATTTTTACCGTACCCGCCTGCCATAATATATGCGGCGGGTATTTTCAGTTCATCAAGGAAATTATAGATCATTTTATCTCTTGTAAAAAGTTCTTTCAGTGATAATTTTATCCCTTCGGATGATTTGAGTTCATCAAGCTTATATGGGTCGGAGCCGGAAAGTACGACTGCGAGATCCGGTTTTGGAAATTCAGATTTTAATTTTTTCAAGCCCTTTTCAAGCTTTTGATTGTATTTGTCATTTTCGTTTTTGCCGATAGGTATGTCGATTTTCGAGGGAATGAATGAAGGATCGGGTTTTCCGTTTTTATCAAATTCCTTTTTGTCAAGCGGCCAGCCCCTTGCCATGTGGACAGAGAGTGTTATTATCGTATCATCACCTTCGGTCAATGCTGCGGTGCCGTCGCCCTTGTGAACATCCACGTCGATTATCCATACGGTCCCGACTTTTTTCTCAGCCTGCAACTTGCGTATTGCTATAACAACATCGTTTACGACACAGAACCCTTCGCCGTAATCCCTTTTGCCGTGATGCATTCCACCGCCCAGGAAAAAGCAAAACCCGGTGTTCAGCGCAAGCCTTGAACAGAGATAAGTGCCTGTGACACGTTTTAAAATCGTTGCGAAAAATTTTTTAAGCGGGTACTTCGCGATGGAGGGGTCGTAGCGGTTCGGCCTTCCGTGTTCGTCGTAGAGCTCATAAGTCTTCAAAAGCTCGCCAGTTAGATCTTTGGAGAATAACTTCCTGACGTATTCTGCGGAATGAACACGCAGCAGGTCTTTTTTTCTGATAAGATTCCTGCTATAATTGACAACGATTTGCCTGTAATGCTCACCCAAAACCTCGTGGCTTTTAAGGTGATCGAGTATCTTGCCGACCTTGTCCGGGGCTATGGGGATAAGCACACCGTAATCCCTGAAGTCCGGCTCTTTAATGTTCAAGTGCAGTATCATGCGCGAATGATAACCGAATTTTTTTCACAAGTAAAGCGGGATTGTATCAATATTCATTATTATCAAAATATGACTCCCGTTTATTATCAAGAAAGTCTGTTATTTTTTCAACAGCGGTTTTCGGCGGATAAAATTTACTGCCGGCTGCGTATTTTTTTATTTTTTCCTGAAGATCGGCCATGTTCTTTTTGTAATCGCTGTTGGCCAGTATTTCAGCAATTGCCTTCTGGACATTTTCAGCATCAAATTTGGGGCGAGGTATAATTATGCCGCATCCGTTCCTTGCAGCAATTTCAAGGTTCCATTGCTGTTCATTGAACATCGGGACACCCACGAAAGGCGCCCCGCCGAGTATCGTCGTGTAAACCGTGCCCTGCCCTCCATGAATAACGGCGACATCGGAGAGCCCGGTTAATTCTATTGCCGGAAAAAAGTCTTCAATGATTACATTATCGGGAACGAACGCAAGCTCATCCCTCTTGATTATTGTGGTTGCTGCGGCAAAAACGTCATAGGGTCTGCCTTTGAAACTGTAAATGATTTTTTTGAATATTTCCGGATCACCGCTTGAGCCCATGGAAAGGAACACAACCGGCCTGTTTTTTTTCTTCCTGAATTTTTTCATGCTTGCCGGCATTTTTATATTCATGTCCGGCAGGAGCGGTCCGCAAAACCCGTAGTAAGGAGGCATTTCCTCAAATTCCGGATAGAGCTCGGGAGCGTCTGACATCAGGTTATAGTCTCCCTTGAACCCGCCGAGCATTGTCTTGAATCCCGGGATGGAACGCTTTTTCATCACCCTGTTCCACACTCCGTACCATCTGGGCATGATGAAAACATTCTTCATTATTAACAAAAACAGTTTTTTACTTATGAACCTGAAAAGCAGCCTCGTCAGCTTTATTGACCTGCTGAAACCATGCGGCATTGTCCTCAAGCCGTGATCCACAAAAAGATCCGATGCCGTTGCCTATAAAACCCATACCAGCGGAACCTTTGCTATTTTTGTCGATACGTTCAATGTCGGCCTGAATCCGGTTATTACGGCATCAGGTTTTATTTTATTAATCAGATTCACTTCTTCCTCAATGAATTTTTCCAGATCTGTTTCCGTAATGAAGCCCATGCCGCAGACATCAAGATTATGAAGTTCCCGGAATTTTTCATCTGTCATCCATTCATAATCAAAGGGAATCTTAATAAATTTATACCCGCTTTTTTTGAATAAATAATCATACCTGCCCTTCCCGAGGATATAAACCTCATGCCCGGCATCGAGGAATGCCCCGGCTATACTCGACATCCTGTGGGATTCGGCAAGATCGGACATGGCATATTCCGGTGCGATTAAAATTCTTTTTTTATTCTTATGCGGGTTTTTCCCCATATACTGCTCCCTGTGATTTTTGTATAATATTTCATAAATCCATCTTCAACAGGAGGATTTTTTCACCTTCGATAATTTTTGAGTCAATGATCCCGAACCCCGCTCTCAGGTAGACAACCTTTATTTTTTCATGGCATGTCCCGTAAACGCTTTTCATGCCGAGCCTGTTTTTCAGATCATTCATTATGAAAGCCGTGAACTCTTCCATTATATTGAAAAATTCAAAAGGATCGAATCCTTCTCCAAGCGCAAAAAAATTCAAACCTTCGCAGGTGTTTTTCCTCTTTTCTATTGCAAAGCCCCTCTTTTCCGTCTGGAATTCATTTTTGATATTAATATGAATTTTTAATCCCGCAGCTATCCTGTCATCGATCCTCAATGCATACTGGATCAGGTCTTCCTGCGGTATATGCGGCCTCAGCCTGTCTCCGTCGATTATTGTCGATTTTTTTATAGTTGCATCGCTTGAGGCCTTTGTGGAGAATGCCCTGTAGCATGCCCTCTCATATTCGATGATTTCATTTTCATCTGTTAAAATGGAAAATTTTTTATTAACCAAATTTTGCTTCCTCATAAAATTTCATGACTGTAAAAGCAGCCGATATAAACTATAATTTATCCGTATAAAAATCAACAAAATAATTGTTGATTCACCAATTTCAGGGTACAACAGCTATTATCTCCGGGACTGCAACAATCGTAAATTTTACAATGCAAAATTTGCACTGCGATATTTCTTATGAAGAAAAACGAATAAAATTTTTTTTCCCATTTTCCAATATTTTTTTTATTTAAAATCCCGCTGTTTTATTCAGATTTTTGCACAATCGGCTTGATTTGCCCGCAATAATTTATGATAATCAGATTATGAAAGTTCATTCAAAATTGCCCGTTGCCATTTTCATGGTAATAGCGGCACTCTTTTATACCGTGCATCTGTCTGCCGGCAACATTTCATTCTGCTACCACAATTTCGATTATTCATTGAATGACGTTTATTCCGTTTTGCCGGAAGTTTTTGAATGGCAGGTTGAATACCTCAGGAAGGAAAAAATCAATATCATCGATTTGAACAAAATGATCGGTCTTTATGAATCCGGCGCTGAAGATTTCGGCATCAATGCATTCATTTCATTCGATGACGGCTGGGCGGGACAGATGAATGTCTTCCCCGTTATCCAGAAAGAAAAAATTCCCGTGACATTTTTCATTTTTCCCGGTGCAATATTTGCAAAAAACCCGAAATACCTGTCACTCGCCGACCTGAAGGAATTATCAGAATCAAGTCTTGCAAGTTTCGGCAGCCACAGTTATTCTCACAGGAAGCTTGCCGCACTTGGAGATGATAACGCCAAAAAAGAAGTCGCAGGTTCCAGGACGGTGCTCGAAAAAATATTGGGAAGAAAGATAGAGGCTTTTGCCTATCCTTATGGGGCTTTCGACAAAAAAACAAGATCCTATGTCATTAAAAATTACAAAATTGCTTTTGGTGTCTATTCGAAGCCGAATAATTCAAGCATCAACAGATGGGCGGTCAACAGGTACGTTGTTACAAGGACAACGACATTCGGTGAATACATTGACATGGTGAATGACGCAGTATCCGCAGGAAAAAGAAAAAACTACTCTGTGCAAAACATCGGCACGGGCAATAATAAATCGAAAAATTTCAGGTTCATAAAAGTAAGGCTTTTCCAATTCCCGCCGGAAGAAAAAGAAAAAGCCGTGCTTATAGTACCCGCCTCAGGCACCGGCCCCGGATGGGCCTGCAAAATAATAGACAAATTGACGGGAAACGGCATCCAGGCTTATGCCATGGTCATGAGAAACAACAATATTCCGTTTTACAGGCCGGGGCGTGAAATGCAAATCATAAAAACCTGGGGCCTTAAAGAATACATGGCGGATATCGAAACTACGCTGAATTATATTTCCAAAAAAAACAAAAAAGCGGTAATATTGACCTGGGGCGACGGGTTCGATCTGGTCATGTCGGTCATGGCAAGCAGGAATTACGGTAACTTTATAAAGGGGATTACAGTAATCAATCCTTCAATACCGGTTGACAATACCGAAATTGAAAAAAATATCGAACATTACAATAAAATGCTTGAAACGGGCAGCCGCTCTGCGTTAATTTTCCCTTTTTTCCTGGAGATCAAAACATTGTCCGATCTGTTTGTTTTAAAGCCTGATGACATGAGTCCATTTGCAAAGCAGCCGGGTTATGCTCCCTTGACAAACAAGGAGCTGCTTTTGAAAGT
>JBJKSS010000024.1:0-2969 GCA_046703745.1 Spirochaetota bacterium | reverse complement strand
GATGAATTCACCAGAATGAAGGAACACACAAAAATCGGATATGATATTTTTAAAAATTCCAAAAGGAAAATACTTAAAGCAGCCTCAATTATAGCCTTGGAACATCATGAAAAATGGGACGGCACAGGCTATCCCAAAGGACTAAAAGGCAGTGAAATTCACATATTCGGCAGGATCACAAGCATTGCCGACGTGTTCGACGCAATCGGCAGTGACAGGGTATACAAAAAGGCATGGCCGCTTGATGAGGTCATACAGCACATTAAAAATGAAAGCGGGAAATCTTTTGATCCCGGCCTTGTAAAAATATTCCTGGACAATCTCGATGAAATTCTTGAAATTAAAAAAACATTCAGCGATTGACCGCAAAGGATAATCAATGAATAAAAATTACACTTTTGGTCTCCTGATAGACTGGATTGAAAACCCCTATCATCTTTCATTGCTTAACGGCATTGTTGAAAGCTCTCAAAAACACAATGTAAATTTGTTAAGCTTTGTCGGTGGGGCAATAAATTCAAACAGGATACATGAGATACCCAGGAACATTATTTATGAATATGCGAATAAAAGGAATGTTGACGGGATCATAATGCTTACCGGTTCCATAGGGCATTTTTGCAGCTCTACAGAACTGGAAGACTATATTAAAAAATTTGATCCCTTGCCGGTAATAAGCATATCACAAAGCCTTAAAAATTCATTTTCCTTGCTGGTTGACAATAAATCGGGGCTTAAAGCATTGATAAACCATTTAATCAGGGATCACGGGTTTAAAAAAATTGCATTTATCGGCGGACCGGACGGCAACCAGGAAGCCTTATTACGGCATGAAGTCTACAGGGAAACACTTGCCGAAAACAAAATAGACTACGATGAAAATTATATAGCAAAAGGTTATTTTATCCCGGAATCCGGACAGGAAGCCGTCAAGTTATTTCTGGATGAAAGAAAACTGAAAATTGATGTAATTGTGGCCGCCAATGACGACATGGCTTACGGTGCAATAAAAGAGCTTCAGGCAAGAAACATCTTAATACCCAATGATATTGCAGTAACAGGATTTGATGATCAGCTGACGAGCCAGTACATGATGCCTTCACTGACAACAGTAAGGCAGAATTTATACCAACAGGGCTACATTGCCGTCGAGATGCTGATAAACATTTTAAAAGGCATTAATGTTCCCGGAGTAACCACCCTTGCGACAGAACCTGTTTTCAGGGAATCCTGCGGATGTTTCACAGGCCAGAAAAAAATCAGTGTTCCTGAATGCACCGGCAACGAAACCAAGAATTTTGATACCAAAGACATGTTTAATGCGATTTACGGGGAAATCATGAATTTAAATGACAGCGGCTTGATCAATATCCCGGATAACGAAATGCATGATTTGATTTACAGCTTCCTCAAGGCAGTAAAGGGCACAAACTTTGAATTGATTTTTAACAGCGTACAGAATTTGTTATACAAGTACCAGGAAATTTCAGACGATTCTTTTAACAATCTTGTCAGTCAGCTGGACGAAATTAAAAGAATATTCATAAAACATCTGGGAGATTCAAATGCGCCTGTCATAAGCGAATACATAAATTTTATCAAGGTTCACATCTTGCAGCATATTTTCAAACGCATCAAATATGACAAAATCAAGGAGGACAGGGCGGTACTACTGTTCAGGGATGTGGGTGAGGAATTTGTGGCATTCCAGACAATGGATGAGATAATAGAGGTCCTCGTCAGGGAATTCTCAAACCTGGAAATCAATGCCTGCTATTTTTCATTGTATGAAAACCAGATACAGGACAGAATAGATCTTCAAACCTCGATGTCGAGAATGCTCCTTGCCTATAACAAAAAACATATAGAACTTGACAAAAACAATACTCTTTTTGAATCCATGGACCTGATCCAGCGTAATTTGTTAAAAAACGTGGACAGGTGGTCGCTCGTTGTCGAACCCTTATTCTTCGGGCAGACCCAGCTCGGAGTTGCACTTCTGGACTATAATCCGAAAAAGGGATTCACTTTCAATATCATGCGTAGAATGTTCATATTCAATGCCCTGAAAAGTGCAATATATGTGCAGAATATCCTGACCCAGTCGCATTTCCTTGAAGCTACTTTGAATGAATTGAAGGAAACACAGACAAAATTGATTCAATCCGAAAAAATGTCGGCGCTCGGCGGTCTTGTCGCGGGGATCAGCCACGAAATCAACACGCCGATCGGCGTCAGTGTAACAGCGGCTTCGTATCTCGAGCGGCTTAACAAGGAAATTTACGATCTTTTTTTTGAACAGAAAATGAAAAAGTCCGATTTTGAAAAATTCGTCGCCAATTCAAATGAGGCATCGATGATGATCCTGAGCAATCTGAAAAGGGCCCATGAATTGATAAGCAGCTTCAAACAGGTTGCAGTTGACCAGTCCAATGAACAGAAAAGAAAATTCAACGTAAAGGAATATCTTAACCAGATACTGTTAAGCCTTAAGCCGAGCCTGAAAAAAACGGAGCATATTATCGAAATAAAGTGCAGGGAAGACCTTGAAATAACGACCTTTCCCGGAGCATTCTCACAAATCATAACCAATTTTATAATGAATTCCTTACTGCATGCATATGAAAAAAAAGATAAAGGCAACATGTCAATCGAAGTTATGGCAGAAAAAAACAACCTTGTTGTAATATACAAGGATGACGGCAAGGGAATAGACCCTGCAATAATCGACAAAATATTCGATCCTTTCTTTACTACCAAAAGGGGACAGGGTGGCACCGGCCTTGGGTTGAATATTGTTTACAATATTATAAGCCAGACATTAAGGGGAAACATAAGATGCTCGAGCTCTATCGGCAAGGGTACAACTTTTACCGTAACTTTTCCGATAAACAGTTAAAAACAAAATTTGATATTTTTTGGAGGAATAATGAAAAGGCCGGAAGAATGCACAAACATAGAGGAAATAA
>JBJKSS010000023.1:0-6474 GCA_046703745.1 Spirochaetota bacterium | reverse complement strand
CCTCTCGCCGTAGTTGGCGTGCTTCCTGTAGTATTCGATGAATCTGTCGCAGATTTTCAAAACTTCTTCGTCGGTTTTTACCCTTGCAATCTTCTGTGCCGCATACACATGGCTTCCGCCGTTGCCGCCTATATAAATGTCGAGCCCGTCCTCCACAGTAACCACCCCGAAATCCTTGATCGTCGACTCGGCGCAATTCCTCGGACAGCCGGAAACAGCCATCTTTATTTTTGCAGGGCCAGCAACCCCCTTGTACCTGTCAGTCATCTTTTTTGCAAGCCCGATTGAGTCGCCCAAACCGAATCTGCAGTAATCGGTACCTACACAAGATTTTGCCGTACGGAACGTCCTTGCAAAGGCATGGCCGCATTGCAGAGAGATTTTTTTCCAGACCGCCTTGAGGTCTTTTTTTTCAATGGCAAAAATACCGATCCTGTCGGCGCCAGTGATCTTGAGTTTCGCCCCGTATTCTTCGCTGATTTCTGCCAACGCCTTGAGATCGGCTGCATCGATCACGCCTCCCAGCACTTCGGGAATTACGGAGAACCTTCCGTCATTCTGTATGTTTGCATGGTAGCGGTCATTTGCGAATTTCGAATCCTTCTCAACTTCATAATCGCCTTTCCAGATGTAATTCAAAAGATAGTTGAGACCCATCCTTGTCTTGGCATCACCTGTGGAGCCGGAGACAGCCTTCAGGATGCCGGAAACCGATTTGATGTCATTCTTCACTATAAACCTCGAAAGCTCGTCCCTCTTCATCGGCACGCCGGGAACATAGTACGTTTCGGCAGGATCAACGCGCAGTTCACCGACAACAGAAACGAGGAGGGCCTTTATCTTGTTTTTGCAGTTGCCGCATCCTGTGCCCGCCCTTGTTGCATTCATCACCTTGAAGAGGTTGTCATTTCCATTTTTAATTGATTCTCTTATCCGCCCGGCTGTTATGCCGTTGCAATCACAGATTTTTGCGCTGTCCGGCCATCCGGTTGCATCCATGATGGCATTGCCCGTGCCTGTGCCGGGGAAAAGAATGTCCGACCTTTTTTCAGGAAGGGGAAGCTTTGCTGTATAGAACATGCTGATGGCATCTGCGTTGAGGTCGTCGCCTACAAGATTTGCCCCGGAGAGCCTTCCGTCGCTGATTATAAGTTTCTTGTAAATGAGCATGTTCCTGTCGAGAAACAGCGATACCTCGTCCCCTGCATCCTCATGCACCTTGCCCATAGTGATTACAGGTATTGAGGATTTGAGTCTTGTCGGGCTAAGCTCGGGTATTTTAAAATCAACTTCATCCCTGCAGAGTATCCTCGCAAGCGTGCGGCACTGTTCGTATATCGGTGCGACAAGTCCCCAGACCTGTCCCCTGTATTCCACGCACTCACCTACGGAGTAAATCGAAAGATCGCTTGTCTGAAGTTTTGAATTGACAAGAATGCCCTTGTTTATCGCAAGGCCGCATTCTCCTGCAAGGGCGGTATTGGGTCGTATCCCGCATGAGAATAAAACCGCGTCGGTCTTGGCCCTCCTGCCGTCCTTGAACACAACTTCCTCAACACCTGAAGAAGTGCCGAGAAGCTCGACCGAGTATGTGCCCATTATGAAATTTATCCCTTTTTTCTCAAGTTTGTTCTGGAGGAAAAAACCCGCTTCCCCGGACAACTGGAGTTCCATGAGAGAGCTCATCATGTGGGACACAGTTACATTCTTGCCCATGGATTTCAGGACAAGGGCAAGCTCGAGACCAAGGAGACCGCCGCCTATCACCATGACCTCACTTTTGCCGGCAAGAGTCTTCCTGATAAGCTCCACGTCATCGAGCTTTCTAAGGCTCATCACGGCAGGAAGGTCGAGCCCCTTCATCTGCGGGATGAACGGATTGGAGCCAACCGCAATAACGAGTGTATCATAAGGAATGACCGTCCCTTTTGCAGTTGAAATATTTTTTGCATCGCGGTCTATTTTTACAACAGGATTGCCGAGGATAGTCTTTATGCCGTTGTCCCTGTACCAGTCCAATGTGTTGAGATAAAAATCCTCTATGTCGTCATCCTCAAGCTTGAGTGCGAGCTTTATCCTGTTGTAATTCCCGTAAGGCTCGTCGCCAACGATTGTCATTTCGTAAATATCGCGGTTTATTGCAAGAATCTCCTCGGCAAGTTTTGCACCTGCCATACCGTTGCCGATTATTACAAGTTGTTTTTTCATGGTTGTCGTCCTGTTGGGATTAATTTTTACAAGCAAATTGGCATTTACACTTAAAAGTATTGGGCTGCCAAAAAAGCCCGGGAAGCAAGAGAGTACAAAAAATTGTCAATGATGGAGATAATAAGTTAATCGTATCACAATTGCCAAGGCTATCAAACAGACAAGAAAAAATCCTATTAATATTGATTTTCAATCATCCCAGACATATTTCTGCTTCCGTGATAAGGATAAAAAAATTATAATTAAACTCTTGAAATAAATCAAGACAAAATATGCTGTGAAAAAAAATAAAAATTATTTCCATAATAAGACCATAATAGTACTTTTGCCGGTATTTTTTTGTTCCTGTAATCTGATAAATCAACTCTGCACCGCCGTCCGATGACAGGGCAATTTTGTGCATAGACTATAAGATGCAAAATATCGATCTGTGGCAGCAGCGGGTCGCGACCCGCTGCTACCACTGATCAAACATCTAATTCAGTCCCTGGATGAACTGGCTGTCAGGATAATCGACATACCATTCTTCCGTGATTATTGCCTTTGAATTTTTATTTATTGTCATGTCCCAGCTGCATACGGATTCATTATCAACATTGGTTGGCTGGGGGACAATGCTCACTATTTTTATGTTTATTTTCCTGACCTGAACGGATTTGGGGATTATATCCTTAACATTTATCACTGCGTCTTCATTTGAATTGTTTGATATCGTGATTTTATATTTTCTCTGCTCGAATTTTCTGCCGAACTTCGTCCCCTTGTTGACATTTTCAAGTTTGAATTCCGCGGATATCCTGGGATCCCTTCCAAGGCTCAGGCTGAATTCCTGTGAAGGATTTATCATCTCGATATTGCTCTTGCCGATGAACGAATCATCAACAAAAAGATTTATCTCTCCGGGAAGAAGTGTGAAATCCGATGTGTTTTTTATTTTGCCGTTGAGGAATGAAGAAGAGTCCATTCTGGGCACTATTGACCAGGAAAGATCGGGCTTGAGGCTGATTCCTGTTGAAATCGTTACTTTTGTCTCCTCTGTCCCCGACGGTATCACGACTTTCTGCGGGATGATGTAGCTTATCGAGAGCCCATACGATTTTATTCCGGCATTGTAATCTTCGGCTCTGTCCCTGTTCGAGGCGCCTTTCGAATCTTCAACACTGCTCATGGAAAGCTCTTCACTTTCTTTCTTGCCATAATAAGTAGTCGTTTTGGGCTTGTTATCATATTCATATAGATCAAGCTCCCATGGATTCAACACGGGAATTACGCCCGAAAGGCCGGGTCGTGCTGTTGAAAGGGTCAGGTTTACATCGTTCCAGTCTTCGCCTGTATTCTGTTTAACCTTTGCATGATATTCAAGGGAAAGCAGTCCTGTTTTCAAATCCAGCCTGCTGTCATAGACCGGATACCAGTAAGTTCCCGGAACTATATATGACAGAAGGATTTCAACATTGCCCTTGCTTTTCAGTGAATATGTCACCTGTGCATCCATTGTATAGGCGGAATCATTCGATTGATATTTTTTATATTTGTCTTCAAGAACAGCCAGCTCATCGCTGATTTTTGAAATTTCACCGGTTATTTCAAAATACTGCATGTCATATTTTTCAAGTTCGTCATTGTGGTATTTCACCGCATCCTGCCATTGTTTGACGTTCAATTTGCCGTTTTCAATATCGTCTTTTGTTTCATTTGTCAGTTTGATGTTGAAGATTTCCAGGATTTTTTTTTCCTGGCCGATCCTGTCAAGATTCGATTTTAAAATCAGGGTTCTTTCCTTTTTGTCTTTTATCAATGTTTGCAAGCCTTTTTTGTCCTGATCCGTGGCGATTTTCCCGTAATTCTTCACAAGCCTGATGTCGAGTATTTTCAGACCACTTCCCGCTGTTACGAAGCCCCTTGCCCTGATTGAATCGGGGTCAGAGCCGGGTGGAATATTACTGAAAATGATTTTATTCTCACCCGGATTGCCATCCTGAATTAATGATCGTGTTACAAGAGCCCTGTCTGCAAAAACAGTAACTTCCTTTACTTGGGCAAACAAACCGATTATGGCAAAATTCATAATGAGAATTAATAAATAATTTCTTTTCATAATTTACCTCTTTATTTTAATAATTACGTTGTTGTATACGAATGATCCGTAAAATTACTTACGAATAATTTGAAATCGGTCAGTCAAGTTGTTGATTTCATGCATATACTGATTCGTAAAATGTAATTTTTTGATAATAATTCCATTAACCTGTTGAATAATTGCCGTAATTATTATAATTTTCACAGGTAAATCCGTTTGATTCAAAATTTTCAAAGCATCATTCTGCAAAAGCCTTGAGGTACCGATGAAAAAAATAGTTATCATGTCAATCTGCATCTTGATTGCCGGAGCAATTTTCGCTGATGCAACGGATGATAAAAATAATTCCGGTAAAAAAGATGACTTCCTTGTAAAATACAGGGGCTCGATTTATTTCGTCTGGGATTACCTCTTCGAGACAAGGGATGGGGTACCGGCTGTGAATCATTTCCAGCCGATAAATTATGTGCCGCTTGACTACACGGACAAGGGTGATCCGGACAACAAGCATCACACAAAAGACGGAAGGATCATAGGCGGTACCTATGGAGGAACACAGTTTCAGGCTTATATTGATTACAGCTTCATATTTCCGTTTATGCAGTTTGATAATCCGCTTATGAAAAATAACAATATAAAATTTAGTCTTCATACAATGGTGAGTCCCATTACTTACACAACCGGCGGGAGCGTCACACTGACCCCGGTTGCGTTCCTTACTTTCCAGGCGGGGTTTTTGATCGGTGACGGGTGGAAAATACCGGATTTTGCAACCGGCCTGGGTCTTAACATCGATGGTGTGATCGACAGGCTGGATTTTGCCGGCCCGCTTGTTCAAACCTGGTTCTCCATGACTTTTCAGTTTGACCTGGCTTACATCTTGCCGATGCGGTTCCAGCGTTGGACGCATTTCGTGATACTTGCCACTCCGACTCTTCAATACCAGGCGCTGTTGACCATCACCCCGGACCAGCCCTACATGTACCAGGAATGCCCGGGTGAAAATTTGAACGGCTGGAAATTCATTTTCGAGGGACTTGTCGGGTACAGGATACCGGTGATCGAAGATTATACCGGAGAAGACCGGAAATTCATCAGGCATATCAATAAAAATTTCATAATCACTGTCGGAATGTATGCCTGGCTCGATTATCTTAACCTCACGCATTATAATGATTCTCCAATGAAAAACGGCGGCTGGGGATCGGACTTTGCATATATCAATTTCGGCCCTGCGATGCAGTTTGACCTGCCGGACAATTTTTTCCTGAAACTCTTTTTTTTCTTTCAGAATGACAAGGTGTTTACCGACGATACTGTCGGCAACAGGGATTTCAGGGACAGGAAGTATGCGGACTGGGCGGTCTATTTCAGATGGATGGGATTTTTTTTCGGCTGGAATTTTTAAAAATGTTTATACGTTCCCCGCAATGAATACAGCCCGGTTTTTTGTTGACTATTTTATGTAATCACTGTAGCTTGATACCGCACCGTCCTGTTTGCTCACGCTTACATCTATATAATCGATGGTCTGGTAGGTGTTTGCACTTATCTTTATCCAGTAATTGGGTTTAAAGCGAAAAGTCACTTCAGACATTGCCTCTCCGGGATCTTTTTGTCCATTGCCGTTAAGATCGAAAAAAACATCATCATTGATGGCAACTCCGAAGGTAGTCAGTTTACCCTGTATTGTTTGATAATAGTAGTAATCATATTTGGCTCCGGGAGCCAGAGACAGGGCAACCAGAGTATCACCTACTCTGACATTGGTTAAAAAGGAGTTTGTTCTGTTTTCAATAGTAATCAAACCGGTGGTGCTGTTTACACTGCAGCTATTAATCAAAAATGCAAATAAAAGCAAAGCCGGAGACAATGTTATAATTTTTTTCATGATTCTTGACCTCTAAAAATGTAATATATTTGTAAATATAATAATACATAATTTATGAAAAGTCAAATCTATTTAGCCGGAAAATTTTTTTTCAGGGGAAACAGGGGGGGCAGCCCCTTTTTTCCTGTAAAATCGCTGGCTTTGCCCCATGACTGACCAATTGTAAAATAAATTTTTATTGATTAATTTTATTGATAATTATAATATCCACATCTACTTTATACAATTATCCGCAAGCGGAGTGAGAGCACTCTTCATGCGGCAGGATGCGGAGGATATGATGAGCATTGAAGGG
>JBJKSS010000022.1:0-5030 GCA_046703745.1 Spirochaetota bacterium | reverse complement strand
TTTCTAAAAATCCGGATTATAATATGATTATAAAATATATAGAGGAGTCTGTTTGGAGAAAAAAATCATTCTATTTCATCTTGATTCTGTCTGTCTTCTTGTCATGCAGAGTTCATTAATTTTTTTTTAAACACAATAAATTTTATAAAAATATGAGTTGTTGTATAACTTTAAAATCCAAATTTCGAGGAGGTTAATTTTGAAAGACTTGTTTATTTTCATTCTTATTTTTTTAATTCTCACGCTTTCATGTGAATCACCGGGAAAGAGCAAGTCTCCAAAAGGTAAATCATCCAGTTCTTCTAGCAGCGCCATAGCACTTGAACATTTCAGCAAATTTATGACCATAGATGGAAATAATTTCGCAGATAATTTCAAATTCCTGGGGGCTAACCTCGATCCATGGAGATTCATAACCGAAGACGGTGAAGTTTATTCATACAACGAAATGCGCGCAATCGTCAAAAATGCAAGGGATTACATTGGTGCAAAAGTAATAAGGATGCACATCAACGGCGGTGCATTCGAGCCAACAATAGGCAATTATTCCGAAGAAACCTTCAGGCAACTGGACTACTTCATAGCAGCCTGTGTGGAATACAAGGTTTATGCACTCATATGCCTCCGTGATTACTTGTGGGGGCCATGGCCGGACGGATCCTTCGGAGACTATGCGGCTTATGACCCTTATTGGTATATGGCCGGAGGAACCGTCAATGCTCCAAACAAGAATGCAATCCTGACCGATGCAGACACTTTAGCGGCCTACAAAAACTTTATCTGTTATATTTTAAACCGTATAAACACTGTAACAAATGTTGCCTATAAAAATGAGACAAACATACTGGGCTGGGAATTAATAAACGAACCAAACGTACTGATCAATACAAGCGGCACTCCAGACACTGTTTTCAATTCAACCAAATTATGGCTTTCCGATATAAGTAATTATGTCAAAAGCATCGACCCAAATCACCTGACGGCAGTTGCAAGCTATGGCGTGGATAATGACTTTTTTGGGACCAGTGGTTCAGACCAGTGGTGGAATGAAATTAACGTCCCGGCTATTGACTTCATAGATATTCATTATTATGCAGATGCTTCACTGTATGATCCCATAGATGCGGCGAATGAACAAAAAATCAGGGACAGAGTGGGCAAAGTGTTGAGCTTTGGCAAACCATGTGTAGTCGGGGAATTCGGCTGTGTTCACACCCAGCCACTACAAACAGTATTGAATCTTTATTCAACAATTATAACAAATTCCTTAGCCCAAGGTGCAAGCGGGGTAATGCCCTATTCATGGGGGCCGGATGGTCCGAACGGCTGGGGCGGCACCGGAGGATTTTGCTCATACATTGATGACACTGAAATATGCACATTGCTGAAGAATCTGGCGCCTTGATGTATTGAAATATGACCCGAAAATTGCCACGACAGAGGGTCAAGCCGGCAAACCTGAAATGATAAATGTAAATTTACTTAAAATTTCTAGGCATGTGAATTTTAATCATATAATATCGGACAAAGGCTTAACAGGCATGAAAACAATGATGAAGAATGAAAGCAGCAGTATATTCCCGTTATTCTTTATTTTATTTTTTAGCTTTATACTTTTAAACGGTAATTCTAACTCATTTTGTGACAGATCATCAGTTACTGCACAAACCAGTTTAAAAAACATACTGTCTGGAAAACTGTCGATAATAACCCCGTCGATTATCATTTCAATAATCTGTAAAAATGACGGCTCAAAAGAAACCGCCATTTGCTGTATGCTTTCAGCCAACAGCTTAATCAAATATTCATTTTACCCATCTTTTAATTTTGATAACCCGGCAAATAAAATTGAAAAATTCGATTATTATCCGGTGATAAAAAAAGTCGCCGGGTTACATTCCTTGCCAAATTTTGTATCATTTAACGAACATCTCGAATCAACCCGCCTGATCTGCTGAGTCATCCCGGCTTAAATAATATTTATAAACTCTACTTTTTATATTTTCTCAATTAATATGGAGAGCCTAATGATAAATAAAATTATCAGGATAAATTCCACTCATGGATTGCATATGAGGGTTGCAGCAGAAATAATCAATATTACAAAGAACAGCTGCTCAAGAATATTGCTGGAATGTGATGGGTGTGAAAAAAGGGCGGCTGACGGCTGTTCGCTGCTCGATATGCTTTTTCTGGAGGCACCCTGCGGCAAACAGATAAGAATATCTGTTGACGGTAAGGATGAGGCCAGGGTATTGAATAAAATCGAGCAGTTGCTTGACAGCGGGACAGATGCGTAAAACGCAACCCATGATTTTGAAAGTGGAGAAAAATCAGGAAATAGCGGATTTATGCCATTTACCAACACTATTAAAATGTTAAAAATTATTACAACAAATAAGGAGGCAATTCATGTTAATGTTTGACAAGCGATATAAAAAATATCTGATTGCGGTGTTTTTGATTTTTTCTTTCATGACATTAATTTATCCGGAAGAAAAAAATCACAGGAGCATAGACAGCATTCTTGCCGACATCCGCAAGGAGCAGGGATTAAAACCCGATGAAAGGATCAATCCCGATAAAGTGAGCCCCAAACTCCTTGACGAGCTCGGCGATGCCGTAATGGATCAGATGATCGGAGATCCACAAAGGCATGCGTTCATGGACCAGATGATGGGCGGCGAAGGCTCGCCGAATTTAACTTTAATGCACCAGAGGATGGGTTATGGCTATCTCACGGGAAACCTGGGATGGAACATGATGGGGTACGGCGGAATGATGGGAGGGTATCCTTATAACAATTATTATAACAGAGGAGGTTTTCCAATGATGTGGAACAACGGTTATGGAATGATGGGTTGGGGATTTGGAGGTTGGATTATGGGATTTATATTTTTAATCATTTTGATTGCAATAGGCCTGGTGATATTTTTTGCCTTGAGAAACAGGGGGACGTTGCCCGGTTCAGGCAGCAGGGAAACCCCGCTTGAAATTCTTAAAAAGCGGTATGCAAAAGGCGAGATTTCCAAAGAAGATTTCGAAAGAATGAAAAAAGACATGGAATAGCGGCTTTCCCGAAACAATTTTTCAAACAACGTGGAGGTTATATGTCAAATTATAAAATCATTATTTTTACCTTTATATTTATCTTTTCATCAATCAACCCGGGCCTGTTTGCGCAGCAGGATATGAAAACCCGGGGCATTGACAGTATTATGTCCGATATAAGGAAAGAACAGGCTTTGAAAGAATCCGACAGGATCAATCCCGATAAAGTGAGCCCCAAGCTTCTCGATGAGCTTGGGGATGCCGTAATGGATCAGATGATCGGAGATCCGCAAAGACATGCAATCATGGATCAGATGATGGGCGGAGAAGGTTCTGCAAGCCTTACCGCAATGCACCAGAGGATAGGATACAATTACCTTACAGGAAACATCGGCGGATATGGCAATATGATGGGGTACGGCGGCGGCATGGGCTACGGTGGAATGATGGGCGGCTCGCCCTATTATTCTCCAATGAATAATTACCAGTATAAAGGCAGCCCCGGGTACAATTTCATGATGAACCGTTTAAGCGGTTATCTGAATCTTTCAAAAGAACAGAATCAGAAGATCCAGGATATAAACATCGCCTCTGAAAAGGAAATAAGCCCGCTGCGGATCGAAATTCTGGAAAAGCAAAAAGAGCTGTACAATCTGTGGTCGGCCCAAAATCTTGATGAAAAGGCCATATTAAAAGCCAGCAGGGAAATATCCGAAATCCAGTCCAAGATTAATGACAAGGATGTGGCTGCACAGATTAAAATTGCCAAAATACTGACTCCAGGGCAGAGAAACATGCTGCCAAACATGGGATACATGAACGGCTTCCCGATGATGTATTACTGGAACAATCCCGATAATAACAAATAATTATAATAATGTCATGAATACACATGTCGTATATTGGGAGAATGCTTGAAATATGGATAACAGCGATTGATTTATTTGTTGAGCTTGAACTGCGGAATAATAGTCATTAATTTTTCACTTTCCTAATTTTTTAAAAGCATGGAAAGCTTTGATGCTGATTTCGTATCTTCATGTTTGGTTTTAATCTCATTTGAGAATTGTAAGGGATTAAAACAGCTTACAAATATTAATTCTTTTCCTTGATACAAACAGGGAACAGTAATTAATGCCTGGCGGCTACAGGATTACATGCATATAAAAAAATCAAAAATTCCTTAAAACAATTTACAACCAAGCTTGCTTACAATTGCCGATACTCGATATGCCGTGTTCAGAGGCAGCTCCCGGAAAAAGCTTGAGGTTAATAGTTGAAGGAAATGAAAGTGCAATAAAAAAGCTGCCTGTTCCGGGATTCTTATGCACGGCAAAAACTTTAAAACTTTAATATAATGAAAAGAAGAGGGGATTTATGAAAAATAAAAAAGGATTACTGGCTCTGGCCGGATTATTTTTAATTTCGTTTTCAGTTCTTTCGCTTGAAGTGTTATTCACAAGAATTTATTCTTTTATCTTTGTTCATAATTATGTTTATTTCATAATTTCAATTGCTATATCCGGTACAGGGCTGGGAAGCTATCTGTATTATAAATACAGGGAAAAGATATTCAATCTTTTTTATCTATTGATTTTTATTCCTGCCGCGGTACTGTACTTGCTCTTTATTGTAAATTTTTATTTTCCTAACATCTATACGTCGTTTTTATTGACTGCATTATTGTTTACTAATCTGGGAATGATGGCAGCCCATGTTTATAAAACAAGCACAAGCGGAAAATATGCGGTGTATTTTGCCGATCTTTTCGGCGGAACTTTAGGCTCCGTATCAGCCTATTTTATAATACAGATTTTCGAAGTACCCAGAGCCATTCAAATTGCAACAATCTTTGAGATGCTCGGCATACTCCTCGTCTTTTATTCTGCCGGATCAAAAAGAATTTACAGGATAATTGCTTCACTGGCCGTGCTTGTCTCAGTTTTAACACTGTTCGTGAATATCGGTAACTTCATAGG
>JBJKSS010000021.1:0-2629 GCA_046703745.1 Spirochaetota bacterium | reverse complement strand
TGATTGACGTACTGACCCTTGTGGATTCACTGCCATCACTGAAGATGGCCGACACCAATAATGTTTTCGCCTACGGCCATTCGATGGGTGGCGATGTAACACTGCGTTTGATTGAAATAACCGACAGGATAAAAGCCGCAACACTCTGGGCACCCGTGTCAGCGATGTTTCCCGAAGACATGCTGTATTTCATAAGAAAGCACAATACAGTCGAGGCGCTTCAGGTAAAAAGAATGATCGAGTACTATTTCAACAGGAAAGATTACGCCAAAATGTCGGCTATCGCAAATACGAAATTCATAAAAATTCCAGTCATCATTCACCACGGGACGGCTGATGAATCAGTGCCCTACGACTGGAGCCTGAACCTCATCAAGGTACTTGAAGAAAACAGGGTAAATTACAAATTTTATTCATACAAGAACGACGACCACAATTTTGCGAAGGGTAATTTTTACAGGGTGCTTAAAAGGGACGTCGAGTTTTTTAAAAGCCAGATCAGATGATCATTCTTCAGTCTTGATAACCAGCATGAGAGAATCGTCTCTGACTCCTGCGAAATCATAATCACCATAAAATTCTGTATTTTTAAATGCCTGCGCCGTCAGGTATTCCTGAAGATCATTTTTGGTCAAAGGATTAAGCATGGTTTCATTTTCAATGATCCGGCCTTCGTCTTTAACGATAAGCTTTGTTTTAAAAAGAATAAATCCTCCTTTGACCGGGGAGTAACTCCTTTCAAATCTGATTTGATCATTTTCTATAACCGGAAGTGTATCTAAATTTTTCTTCAATATCCGGTCATAATTTATAACCTGTATTATAAACACACCCCCCGGTTTAAGATTTTTTTTTACCTGTGTAAAATATCCTGCAAGATGAACCGGATTTAAAAGATGCACCAGTGTATTTCCTAAACAGGTTATCATGTCGTATTTTCCCTTAAATATTTTTTCGGACAGGTGCCTCATATCATGGACGTAAAATTTTATATTCCCGGCCAAATTCCTGTCAAAAGCTTTTTTGTTCGCGATCATTATCATTCCCTCATCCAGATCGATGCCTGTTCCCGAAATTCCATGGGATGCAAGATTAATAAGAAGGGTCCCGGTTGCGCAGCCAATATCAAGAATATCTGGTTTTATTACAGCCGGCATTAATTTGAGAATGAAATCATGTTGCAGGGATGAATAGGGAAAAATCAAATCATAATATTCAGAAATACTGGTATAGAATTTCATAGCGTAAAATACCTTTAACAATAATCGTTGTATACCGATGATTGATACAATACTTTTAAAACATCATCCGGATTTATCCGTCTCAAAATCATTCCCTGGAAATTGTAAGCGCAGGCTCGCCGAAATAAAATCCCTGCGAATAATCTATCCCGAGCTCAAGGACTTTTTCATAAACCGCCCTGCTGTGAACGTATTCGGCAATGGTTTTGATCTTCAGTGACCTGGCGAAACCGGTAATGCTTTTTGTGATGAGGTAGTCGTTTTTGTTCCTGTCTATATTTTTTATGAGCGAACCGTCAATCTTGAGATAGTCGACATTGAGCTTGAGTATGTGCTCGAAGTTGGAATAACCGGTACCAAAATCATCAATTGCAATTTTACAGCCAAACTTCTTCACCTCCTCTATGAATTTGCTTACAACATCATAATTTTCAATACCCTCTGATTCTATGATTTCAAAAACGACGTTGCCCGATATACGGGAATATTCTTCCAGCAGGAACAGTATCCTGGAATAAGTCTCCTTGTCATAAATATCATAAGCTGAAATATTAATCGAGAATTCAAAATTGGTATCCTTGAACATCTCGAAAGATTTTTTCAGCATTATCCTGGTAAGCACGCTGTACAGTTTTATTTTCTTGCTTACATTGATAAACTGGTAAGGCGAAATGTTGTTTTCGTTTTCAACAAGGCGGATCAGGCATTCATATTTTTCTATCCTGCCGGTTTTATTATTCACAATCGGCTGGTAAAAGGGTTTGAACTGGTCATTTTTCAGGGCTTCCTTGAGCCTCACTGACCACTCAAGATTTTTCTTGAATTCCTCCGACTTGTTCATTGAACAATCGAATACCACGTACTCCTTTTCCTTAAGCTTTGCCTGCTTCAGGGCCATGTCTGCATAGGCAAAAAGAGTCTGAGCCTTGCCGGATGATTTGCAGATATCCAGGACACTTGAAATGACAATACCTGAATATATCGTTATATTTATATCCGTACCCTTGATGTTGTAAGTATAATCGGACACAGCATCAAAAATATATCTTGCAATAACCTCGGCATTTTCCACTGTAAGTTCCCTGTCATCAACAATGATCCCAAATTCGTCATTAAGCAGCTTGTAAACCCTGTACTTATCGCTGACAAGGATGAACTGTATCCGTTTTGCAATTTCCTTTAACATAGTGTCGCCGACATCAAATCCGAAAAGATCGTTTATCTCCTTGAATGTATTGATGTTTATCAAGAACAGTACGGGGTTGGCACATTTATCCGTATCGAGAAGCATTTTTTGCAGGTTTGGCAGGCCGGTCAACTCATCGTTATAAACCTTTTTCAACAGCAGTTTTTTTTCTTTCCGCAGATAAAATTGGCTCACCCAGAGA
>JBJKSS010000020.1:0-4417 GCA_046703745.1 Spirochaetota bacterium | reverse complement strand
AACCTCTTTTTCCATAAAGATACTGCTGGTAAACTGGTTCCTGTTGACAAGAAATTTTATTTTCGGATAAGTGATTTCCAGGAACTCATGTTCACTTTGCTTCAATATCATTCTCCAAACGCCGAAGTATATTCTGAATATTCAGAATCAATGTTTCGGATTCATCACCGGATGTAATCGAACCCGAAAAATAATCTTCATTAGTATCCTGAGCCGTAATTAAATGAACATTCTTTTTGTTTACCTTTTTTATCTCGACAACATCGCTTATCAGCAGTGCAATCTGGTCATCCTCGCTGTTTAAAATCAAAAAAGTTGATGCGGAAAGTTTTTTCTGTTCAAAAAGCATGTTCAGATCAACTACGGTGTACGGCTCCCCGTGCCTGTTGATGAATCCTGTGATATATACCGGTACGAAAGGAAGATAAAAAACCGAAAGTTCCATGACTATTTCCCTTATATCGTCTGAATAAAGGGCATATTTTTTTTCATTAATCTGAAACACCAGTAACTTTACGAATTCTTCCTGCGCCTCTTCCTGAATTTGAGTCTTTTGCTTTTTCACTTCCATCAATTCATTCATCAATTCGGCATTATCCATTATTACCGCTCCTGACCTTGTAACCCTCGACTATGGAATTCAGACTGGATGCCAGTTTCCTCAAATTATCGGATGCATTGGACGTCGATTTGGTTGACAAAACAAAATTATCTATGCCTTCCGAAACCTGCTTCAGTGTAAGCAGTATCTGCTCGAATGCCGAAACCTGCTGCTTGATTGACAATGCTATCTGGCTCGCCGATAAATACGATATTTCGGAAGAGCTTAAAATATCCTCGAATACCTTTTGCAGATTGTTTGAAAGAACCCAGCCGTCCCTAATTTTACTCGTCCCGTCTTCGCTCGTGATTATGAGCTTGTCCGAAGAATGCTGTATTTCATTAATCTTTGTCCTTATTTCATTCGTTGAAGATACGGTATTGTCTGCGAGCCTTCTTATTTCGGTTGCGACAATCTGGAAATTCTTGCCGGCATCCCCGGCAGCCGATGCCTCCAACTCTGCGTTAAACGCAATGATTTTCGTCTGGTCGGCGATCCCGTTGATGATATTCACGATCTCCCATATATTCTCTATTCTTTCGCTTAAAGATTTTATGCCTGTTATCGTACCGGCATTTGCATCTTTTATCTCGTTCATCTTGTTAAGGCTGTCCTTGATTATGTCAAATCCGCTGTTAACCCCGGCCTTTGTAGCATTCGACACCCTGGTCACTTCCTCGATCTTGTTTGCAATGCTTCGTGAAAGCTGGTCCGAATCTTCCATCGTCGTTACTATTTCCTTTAAAGCGGCTGCCTGCTGGTTTGAGGTACTAGCAATCTCCTGGGAAGAAATGGAAAGCTCCTGCACGGAATCAAGGAGAATCTTTGATGAATTCTGTATGCTGTTCAGCATTGATTCGAACTTCGATATCATATCGTTAAACTGTGTAGATATTAAACCTATTTCATCTTTGGATTCAACCTCTACTCTCCTGGTCAGGTCGCCGGATGTAACAGAACTGGAAATTTCATGAATATTCTTTACCGGCTTTAGCACCCGGGAGAAAATCACGTTAACAATAATATTAATAAGAATAAAAGACAGGACAAGAATGATCGCAATAATCAGAATGACCTTCCTCAATAAAAATATAATATCCGACGAAGGCGTGCTGGCAATTACTATCCAGTCAATATCCGGTATATATTTAAAAACCGCCATGTGCGAGCCCGATCCTGAATTCGAATCGATTTCACCGGGATAAAAGATAATATTGGACTTATCCTGGTTTTCTTTTGCAATTTTAATCAAGTCCTGAAAATAAAATTTGTTGTTATTGTCCTTTTTATCCCAGAGATTCTCTCCCTCGATGGTTTTATGAAAAATCACATTGCCTTTTGTATCGATAATATAGGCATAGCCGTTTTTGCCGATGCTGATGGAGTTAACTATGGTCTCAAGTTTCTTGTGATCGATCATTGATAAAAACTCCGATTTATAGGATGACGCCCAGATTATCAGATCCCAAGGCTCAAAATAGCTCATGCCGCCGGCTTTTTCCCTGGGGGATTTATCACCGGGATTTTTCCATTGATATTCGATATACCCGTTTTTCATTGTTGTGGCTTTTTTCATGAATTCAAATTTGCTTGCGTCTGTGCCTTCCGCCTTCGGATGAATAGCCAGAATTCCCTTTGAACTTACGCCCGCCAGATATCCGGTTTCTCCGATCTTTCCGTATTGGGGATCGAGAATAAGTTTTTTAAGATTGTCATATGCGGCACTTTCCTTTATCTCATTTTTTTTAAAGCGTTGATATTCATACTCGGCGTATTCCCGCGTTTTATTTGCAATTGTCTCCAGGTGATTCTTTATCGTTGAATTAATGTATATTTGCGTCATGGATGCAATTAATTCCACATTGCTTGACAGCTCCCTCCTGTATTCATTTATCAAATCCGGTTTTATTGAAACAAAGATTATGGCGCCAAACAATATCCCGGAAAGCAAAAACAGAATTGAAAATATAACCTGAATTTTCCCTTTCAGACTGGCAAAGTACCTTATTTTATTCACCTTTACTTCTCCTGATTTTATTTAAATTATTTTTATCCTACTATGTAGTAAAATTTTTCACGATATCATTGAAACTGTCAGCCATCGTATTGAGGGTAACAGAAAATTTTGATGTCAGTTTGGTGGAAAGAACAAAATTGTTAATGCCCTCTGAAATCTGTTTCAGTGCCTTTAAAATCTGTTCAAAGGCATCGACCTGCTGACGAATGGACGTTTCAATATCGGAAGCGGATTTAAACGTGGTCTCCGAACAATCCAGGATATTTGCGAAGAGTTCTTCAATTTTTTTTGAAAGATTGTAGCCCGATTCGATTTTTTCCGTGCCGTCCTTCGATTTTTCAATAAGCTGATCCGATGACTTTTGAATCTCATTTATTTTTGTTTTTATATCATTTGTGGAAGACACCGTATTATCGGCAAGGCGCCTGATTTCCATTGCAACGATCTGGAAATTTTTCCCCGCCTCGCCAGCCGCGGATGCCTCCAGCTCTGCGTTGAACGCAATTATTTTTGTCTGGGAAGCGATCCCGTTGATAATCTTGACGATTTCCCAGATGCTCTCTATCTTCTCGTTTAAAAACTGCATTCCCTCTATCGACTCATGATTTGATGATTTTATTTCTTCCATTTGAATGAGGCTGTCCTTTATAATATTAAAACCGTCCTCTACCGCTTTTTTGGAATTCATCGCGATATTCGTCACCTCATTTATATGATCCGCAATTAATTTTGCGAGCCTGTCGGAATCCTCCATTGTGCTGACTATTTCTTTCACACTTGAAGCCTGCTCATTTGATGTTGCGGATATTTCCTGGGTCGACACGGAAAGCTCCTGGGTGGATTCCTTCAGCATCTGGCCGCTCTCCCTGACCTTCTTGACAATATCCCTGAAACTTGAAATGGCCCTGTTCATCAGATAGGAGATGTAGGAAAAATCATCCGACAGATCGGTAGTAATGGTCTCGGTCAGATTGCCCGAACTGTAGGCGAATACACCGAGCGATTTCTGTAAATTTTTCAAGGGCTGGTTTATCATTGCGATTGTAAAAAAAACGGCAATAGATAAACAAATGATATTTACCATGACCACGCCTGTTATTTTTGCCAACAATATCGAATAGGAAGCATTCTGGAGGTTGGAAGAAAAAACCGTCAGAAATATTGAAACATTGGTAAAAACGATCGGTATAATGAGAAACAGCACAAATTTTTGAATAACATTAAAACTGAAATATTTTTTCTTTGTGATATGTTCTTCATTTATATAATTGTTTATTACCATCAATTGGGCAAATGGCCGTACTATATTAATAACTATTATATAGGCGATGACCCCCGCAAGATATGCTCCGTAGAATGCAAGCAGCACGGCAATTATTACCTGTAATACAGGAACATTCAGGATAAGCAGCATATAAAATCCCGTAACAAGCGAACCGCAGCTGATGCGTAAAAAAATTCCTCTTGCATGATGGAAAGGAAGATTCATAAGGGAAGTAAAAAACTCAGTTGCTTCACGTGTATCAAACTGTTTATTAATTAATAAATCTATTTTCTTGCCATATTTCCTTCCCGCATAAAAATTATAGGGAAATGCGATGAATGCAACAAGGATAAAGGCAATAACAAGAATAAAGCTGACAATGGAGCCGATGACTTTAGGATCAATATTTACCAGTAAAAGTGCATAGGCAGCGGCTACCGGCAAACCGAATCCAAATCCCGCAATTTCAGAATTAAAGTATTTCCAAAAAAATGTTTTCCCGTTCATAAAACAAATCCCTTTGATTTAGTAATAA
>JBJKSS010000019.1:0-10837 GCA_046703745.1 Spirochaetota bacterium | reverse complement strand
CTCCGCAACACCGGTGATTGTGCCCCCTGTGCCTGCTGTACAGACGAATGTATCTATTTTACCGTCGGTGTCATTCCAGATTTCCGGGCCTGTTGTGAGCCTGTGTGCTTGCGGATTTAAGGGATTGTTGAACTGCTGCGGTATGAATGATTTTGAAGCCTTTTTTGCAAGCTCTTCAGCTTTATCTACCGCTGCCCTCATTCCGTATTCTCCCGGAGTTAAGACAATTTCTACGCCGAATATTTTAAAAAGCTTCTTTCTTTCGATACTCATAGAGTCTGGCATTGTTAAAACGAGCTTGTACCCTTTTACTGCGCAGAAGTACGCAAGGGCTATGCCGGTGTTGCCGCTTGTCGGCTCTATTATCAATGTATCCTTGTCTATAAGACCCTTTTTCTCGGCATCCTCTATCATAGATATTGCCGTCCTGTCCTTCACGCTTGACAACGGGTTATAAAACTCAAGCTTTGCCGCTATTTTTGAAGTTAACCCTTCTGCGAGCCTGTTTATGTAAACCATCGGGGTCTTGCCGATCAGTTCGATCACGTTTTTTGCTATGTTCATTCATCCTCCGTAAGTTGTGTCGCTGCATCCCGCGTGTTTCATGATTATGACTGCCATCATCGAGGCAACGATCATCACCTTTGCAGAATAAAGCTTGTTGTCATTAATATCACTCTTGAAATCACCTGTTATGTAAACATTGTCCTGTAATTTTTTCGTTTTGATCTCTTCTAAATTAAGTCCTGCAACACCGCAGGCCGATACGATCAGTTTGCCCTTCTCGGCGTATGCATCGATTATCATCGATTTGTCCGGCGCCTTGTCGAATCCCTCCACTATGACATCGCAGTCATCAAATATGCTTTTGACGTTTGAAGAATCAAGCAAGAGATTTGAGGTTTCTATTTTTATCTTGCCGTTTATTCTTTCAAGATTTTTTTTTAACTCCGAGATTTTTATCATGCCCAGCTGGTCGTGGAAATAAAACTGGCGATTCAAGTTTGATTCATCAATTTTGTCGAAATCGATGATTTTAAAATCATCAAAACCAGCCCTTGTCAGGAGCATTGCAACATTGCTGCCGATCCCGCCTGCGCCGGCAATGCCTATTTTTAATTTTTTCATTTAGCCGCCGCCGATGAACCTTATTATTTCAACTTTATCATTCTCATTGAGGAATGTTTTATCGAAATCCGATTTTTGTATGATTTTGCCGTTTATTTCTACGACAATTGTCGCTATATTGATGTTTTTGCCGGCAAGATAATCGAGAACGGTGATTTTTTCAGTATTCTCGACGTTGCCGTTTACAATTATATTTATCATTGTCCAATCCTCACTCTCATGCCTTGTCAAGCGACTGCCTGATGTCTTCGAGAATGTCGTCGATGTTCTCAATGCCGATTGAGAGCCTTATAAGATCATCCGTAATTCCCCCGGCGGCCTTGTCTTTTGGAGTAAGCTGTGAATGGGTAGTTGATGCGGGATGTGTGGCGAGGCTCTTTGCGTCCCCGACATTTGCGCAATGGCTGAAAAGTTTGAGGTTGTCAATGAATTTGCTTCCCGCCTCGACGCCGCCTTTTATGCCGAATACAACCATGCCGCCGAAATGTTTATTCAGATACTTGCTTGCATTCTCATGGGCTCTGTCCCCCTTGAGTCCCGGGTATCTTACCCAGCTTACCTTCGGGTGTTTTTTAAGGAATTCCGCAACATTCATACCATTTTCGGAATGCCTTTCCATTCTTAATGTGAGGGTCTCTAGGCCCTGAAGGTAAATCCATGCGTTGTCCGGAGAGATGCATGCGCCGAGATTCCTCAAAGGCACGAGTCTCATTCTCATGATGAATGCTACCGGATTTAACTCCCCGAGGTCATGGGCCCAGCGAAGGTCGTGGTAGCTTGAGTCCGGCTCGTTAAAAAGTTTGAATTTCGGATCCTTCCAGTTGAATTTGCCCGCATCTACAACCACGCCGCCGAGGCCTGTGCCATGCCCTCCGATCCATTTTGTCAGAGAATGAACAACAATGTCGGCGCCGTAGTCAATGGTCTTCAAAAGATAAGGCGTTGTGAATGTGGCATCAACCACCAGCGGAAGGTTATGCCGTTTTGCAATTTTTGATACAGCCTCTATATCGATAAAATCGAGTGAAGGGTTGCCGATCGTTTCTATGAAAATGAGCCTTGTCTTGTCATTGACAAGAGCATTTATCTCTTCGGGCTTATAGGGATCAAAGAATTTTGCGTGTATATCAAACTGCGGCAAAATGTCCTTGAACATTGTGTGTGTACCGCCGTAGAGGTTGCTTGCGGATATTATTTCATCGCCAGCACCGGCAATGTTGATTACGGAATAATAAATTGCTGAGGTGCCTGACGAGAGGGCCAGGGCAGCCGGTGCACCTTCGAGCGCAGCTATCCTTTTTTCAAGGATTTCCTGGGTAGGGCTGCCAAGCCTTGTGTACATGTTGCCCGATTCTTTCATGGCAAAAAGATTTGCCGCGTGTTCTGTGTTTTTAAAGTAATACGCACTTGTCCTGTAAACGGGCAGTCCTATGGAACAGGTTTCATTGATTGTGTTTCCTGCATGAATAGCCAGGGTCTCAAATTTAAAATCAGGCATATTGGCTCCTTGAATTATTACTAAATCAATTGGTTTAGTATAGATTAAAATTATGATATTGTCAATAATACCTGATTATAATTTATTTGTCGATAGGTTCATACGATGATTGTATCAAAAAACTCACAGCTTAAACGAGCTTTAAATTTCCCACAATCAGGTTGGCTGTGCCGAGAGATTTGTCCCAATCACCCGGAGAAACACCGCCTATGGTGATTTTATATTCACCTTTTAAAAGGACCGACTTTCCCTCGTTGTCTATGACCCTTAACATTGCGGGATCGATGACAAACTCAATGCTTTCGGATTTTCCGGGTTTTAAAAATACTTTCCTGAAGGTCTTCAGTTCAAAGTTTGGCACCCTGAAATCCGCGCATAGGCATGAGATGTACATCTGCACGGTCTCAAACCCGGCATAATTCCCCGTATTTGTTAAATTGAACCGGGCGGTTATTTTTTCATTCTCAAGCATTTGATCCTTGCTTAATTTTAATTTGCCATACTTAAATTTAGTGTAGCTCAGGCCGAATCCGAACGGGAAGAGCGGTTTGCTTTTAATGTATTTATAAGTCCTGTTTTCCATGGAATAATCCGTAAAATCCGGCAGGTCAGCGATTGAACACGGCACTGTAAACGGTAGTCTGCCGGAGGGAACAGCATCCCCGAAGAGAATATCCGCAACAGCCTCGCCGCCCATCTCGCCAGGATACCAAACGGCCAGAATTGCATCGGTTTTATCCATTATTTCCTGGGGGATGCTTATGGGCCAGCCGCCTGTCAGAATAAGAATTACGGGCGTACCGGTTTCCGTAACTTTCCTTAAGTATTCTTCCTGATGCTGAGGCAGTCCTATTGAAGCTCTGTCCCCGATGTGTTCGGACTCTATTGCGTCCCCCTCCTCGCCTTCAAGCAGAGGATTATAACCCAAAACGGCTATTGCAATATCCGCCTTTCTTATTTCGATTAATGACCAGTCAACAGGATTGGGATTGCTCCTCCCTGCCAGTATGCTGTGGTTATAGTAAATTGAAGTTGTTTTGTCTATTTTGCCTGTTATCGCTTCGAGGATTGTGGTCAGCCTGTCATTCAATCCGTGGTAATTGCCGAGGAGTATTTCACAATTGAGGGCATGGGGGCCGACAACAGCCATGCTGTTTATGTCCTTTTTTAACGGGAGAATGCTGTCTTTGTTTTTTAAAAGAACTACCGATTCAAGCGCCGCCTGTTTTGCGAGCTTTTTATGTTTCCTGCAATTGATCACAGAAGGCTTGATTTTGGAATAAGGGACACTTTTGTGATTATCAAAAAGACCGAGCCTGAATTTAGTTTGCAAAAGGTTATACAAGGCATCATCGATTGATTTTTCATCTATTTTGTCCTTTTTAACAGATTGGGCAAGCGTCAGATAATGATTCGACCCAAGCTCCAGGTCACAGCCGTTTTTAATTGCCAAAACGGAGGTTTCTTCCGGAGATTTTGTGTATCCCTGCTCACCGTGAAGATCATTCAATGCCCAGCCGTCCGTTGTGATGTAACCTTTAAAGCCCCATTGATTCCTCAGCAAATCGATCAGCAATTCCCTGTTAACAGCGCAGGGTATGCCGTTAATTTTGTTGTAAGCAGGCATGAATCCCTCGACGTTGGCATCAACAAGCGCTTTGAAAGCGGGAAGATAGGTTTCATTCAGGTCTTTTTGAGAAACTTCGGCATCAAAATTGCGGCGTAATTTTTCCGGGCCGCTGTGTACGGCGAAATGCTTGGCACAGGCAGCAATCTTGAGGTACCTTTTGTCATTCCCCTGCAGACCTTTTACAAAATTGATTGCTATTTGCGAAGTGAGGAAAGGGTCTTCACCGTAAGTTTCCTGTCCTCTGCCCCACCTGGGATCCCTGAAAATGTTTATGTTGGGGCTGAAACATGTAAGCCCCATGTATCTTTTTTGCCTGTTTTTTTTGTAAGCCAGATTGTACCTGGCCCTTGCCTCGTCTGATATTGCAGAAGCTATTTTAAATATCAAACCGGTGTTGAATGTTGCAGCAAGCGCGATTGCTTGGGGAAAAACCGTGGCTTTTCCCGCCCTTCCTACTCCATGAAGGCATTCGCTCCACCAATTGTATTCGGGGATGCCAAGCCTGTCGATCGTTTCATTTTCATGAACAAGCTGGGAAATTTTTTCTTCAAGCGTGAGTCTTGAAATCAGGTCTTCGATCCTTTTTTTTATAATCATTTTCATGTTTAGAAATAGAGGTTTGATATTCATTACCATGCCTTTAAGAATTATTAGTAACTTTGATTTAATTTGTTGATTATATCATAGGTTTCAATGCCGCTTAAATTATTATCCGGGAAAAAACTGTTGCCGTCAAGAAGATTCATCCATTCATTTTCTACGGCAACCATGCATGCATTATAAAAACGATCGGTTTTCCTGATGTCCTTTATGGGGCTCGGTTTGCTTTCCACATAACGGCTGTAATCATAATCGGGTTTGTATTTGTTCAATATGCTGTTATCATCGGTTATCAGTGAGATTGCCTTTATTATTAAAAAAGCCGCATCCTTTCGCTTGATTAATCCAGAAAGATCGGCGATGTCATTTTTCAGAATGTTTTCAATTTTTTCAAGCTTTTCCCTGTCCGTTATATTTTTGAAAAGATTTGTCTCCTCCGTTAACAAGTCGAAAAAATCCGAAAAGCTTATTTTTTCTTTTATAATAATACTCAAATTGTTTTTATTCAAATTAATATCGGTTAGCCGATAAGAAATATCCCGTTTTTTAGAATAGTATTTTTGATAATATTCGGGTAATTCTTTAAAAGCATCATCATATAAGGCAAGGGCCGATTTAAAATCGAGGTTATTATAATCGATGTCGGCAAGATAAAGTTTTATAATATTATTCGAATCTGCTTTTTTCAATCCGGCAAGCAGAATGTTTTTTTTATCAGTGTAATTTTTAGCGAGTTCTGCTTTAAGTATGTATAATGATTCTTCCTTGTCATAAATTTTTTCGATGTCTGAAATATATTTTTTTACCATGAACAGATTGTTTTTTGACAATTCTATAAGGGCGTAAAACCCAATAAATTCAGCCTTTAAATTTTTAATAGGATTTGTAATGGATGCAAGATCATTAATGTCGGATTCTGTTTGTTTAACCAGGCCGGGATTGCCTTCAAATTTTATTCTTAATAAATTTTCTTCGATTGCACTGATTTTACTTTTTATTTGAGGGGCTGGTTTATAAAACACTTTTTCGTTGGAAGTCAGGCAATTGGAAAAGAGATAAATTAAAATGAAGCCGGACGGTAATAATTTTTTCATAAACTCTCCTGTTTTATTTTTTTGGGATTGAATAAATATAGATGCTTCCGTCAATAGCCGAAGTCACCATTTCTGTTTCACCATCGGAATTAAAGTCTGTGAAATCCGGTTTCGTAATTCCCCTGAGCGGGAAGCCGGGGATTAAATTCAGATTACCGTCGAGTGCAATTATATTATCCCTGCCGCCGTATATTATTATTTCTTTTTTTCCATCAGAGTTTATGTCATAGAGAATGATCTTGCGGTCTTTGGAATCCGCATCCTTTATCTGTTTTTTTGCAATAATGCCGCCGTCAGGTGAGACAAGGGTAACGAGACCTTCCTTGTTTAATGTTATGATACAGCCTCCTTTTCCCACGTCACCCGACACGGGCTGGCAATAATAAATTCCTTCAAGCTGTACCGGGAAATTATTCATAACCGAACCGTCGAATTTCCATGCATTAAGTTTGCCGGACTGGGTAACAAAAAGGATGCAGTTTATGCCGTTCTGTTTTATATCGGCGATTAGCGGCGAGCCGAATCCGACTCCTGAAGCGTCCCTGGGCCAGCCTGTTAGTAATTTGCCGTTGGAATTAATGACATAAATTGTCCCTGCCATATTTTTGGGATAGCAGGCTAAAATGTTTTCAAATACCGCAGGAGGAGAATGCAGCGTGTTTTTGAATTCGAAGTCAAGCTCTTTTTTTTGTCTTTTATCATCAATTAAAACCAGTTTGTTTTTCGCTTTTGAATAAAGCAGCAAATTACCGTTAAAAATTACCGGGTTGAAAGAATTTTTGCACCCGGTATTTACAGGGTAACCGGGAATCAGATTGCCGAATGCATCAAATTTATAGAGGCTCCCGGTTTTTTCATAAAGATAAATTTCATTAAGACCGTCTTTGTCAAGATCGGCTACTATTGGATCACCTTCACATTTTCCGTCAAATTTGACCGGGAAATTATTGACAGTGTTAAGATTGATGTCGGCCGCAATTAATTTATTGTCGTCTGTTTTGAAAACCAACTCATCTACGCTCGAGCCCGTAATATTGGAACATACAATATTCGAAGATATGTTTTGTTTGAATTTCTTGGGGTATCCGGGATATACTACGGGTTTTTTTACGTTCATTCCTGCGGCAGATATATCAATTTTCAAACGGGATTGATTGATGTTTATCGACATGACTCCTTTTTCATAAAGTCTTAACAAGGATGCAAACATTGATTCATTCTGCAGGAATACTGGAAGTATTTGTGATGAGTTGAAGTATAAATATATATTTGAGCTTCCATCAACCTTTGCCGCAATATTTTGATAGAAATGATCCTTTGACAGAACGAGCCCATGATCTTTTTTCCTTACCATATTTGCAAGAGGGGCAGGGTCCATGCTGAAAAATATATAATCATCCCTGATGATATAATACGGCGCATCAATATATCTTTCCAGGAATGAAGCGATCACTGTTTGAATGAAGTCAGGGAATTTTATTTTATTCAATTCGACATCATCATAAACAAGGGTTTTGCCCTGATCAAATGCCGCGGATTCGAACAATTTTTTTATTATATCATTGAGCCTGTTCCTGTCCCTGATTTTTATAAAAACAACGGGATCGTATGAATCAGCTGCATAAAAAGCGCCGATTTCCCTGCCGATCCAGCTGAATAATAAATCCTTTATGCCCATTTTGAATAACACCTGGCTTGAATTGTCTATCTTGTCAATCGTAGTTTCATATTTGCCTTGTTCGATGTATAAAAAAAGCTTGTATAATTCTTCAAATGAATCAAAATTCAATGAAGTGCAGAAACTTGTTTCGAGAGGCAAATATCCGGCAATACCTGGTTTTGAGGGAAAATCAGTTAAAAATTTTTCAACAAGTTTGTCATTGCTGGAACATCCCGTAAAAGAATTTAAGGATATTTTTTCATTGGAAATATCAAACGATATTGCGCTGTTATTATTGAAATTCAGTTTTGAAAAAATTTTACGGATGTCGGGCAGGTTTGATGTAAATGCATTCAACATGTCCCTTGTGTTAAAATAAATATCCACCATGCCGCCGGATTTGATTTTATTTTTTATCAGGAAGAATGAAGGATCGTCTGCAATACCAGCGCCGGTTTTTTTAATGCCGTAGACATAATCAATGTCATTTGAATACAAACTTATGAATAACAAATTTTTAAAAACACTTAAGAAAAAAGTTTGTCCCGATTTATTGAAGGTAACCCGGAAAATATTGTATTTTTCCTTTTTGATTATGGCGATCGAAAAAATTTTCTGGTTTCCCAGCAGCTTTACCAAAAGGGCGGGGTTTAAATTTCCGGCCCTTAAAAGCAGTGATTTCAAACCCATATCTATTGCGAGTACAGGTGAATAATCTTTTTTAATGAAAACACTGGCCCTCATGTTTAACAGAGAAGTCATTGCTTTATTGGTTGCAAGCCTTGAGCTTCTGATATCAAGTAAAATTTTATATATATTTTTTAAAGAACCCTGCGAAAGAATTACATCCGCTGCTTTTAAATCCACGAGATTATTATAAAGATCTGCTAGTGAATGTATCTTGATATAGCACTCATAATTTTTATCAATGTAATTTTCAACATTCTCCTTTGTAAAATAATAATAGGAATACAGTCCGGCACAGGCAAAAAAAATTGCCAGGGAAACGATTAAAATTATTTTGAAAATGATATTCAGTTTTACCTTTTTGCTTTCATCCATATTTAATGCTCCGAATTTTTGCCATGACTCATTAAAAACAATTTATACTTAAAATTTATTTTAAAGTCAAAAAAATTAATTTATACTTATTTTTATCTTTATTTGTTGGTCAATTTATAGTATATTATGGTCTCATTTTATTTATTAAAGAGTTATAAAAATGCATATTCTGAAGGAAGATGCAAAAGTTTTATTCGAAAACATCATTTCAAAATATTCAGAATTTGCCATAGTGCCGCATTATAATCCTGATCCGGATTCACTGGGCAGTTCGTTCGGATTATACAATTTACTGAGCAAGGTTTTTGAAAAAAAATCCACGATATATTTCAGCGGAATAATCGGAAGGGCTGAAAATATAAAAATGATCCAGGTTCTTGACATACCGATAGTGCAGCTTAATGACAATGAACCTTTGCCCAATTTACCCATTATACTCATGGACACCCAGCCGGGCACGGGCAACAATCCGCTTCATTCCAGAAAAAATCTTAAAATGGTTTTTGACCACCACCCTCTTAATATTAATCCGGAAGATATTAAATATGCGGACATCAGGGAAAGTTACGGCTCAAGCTCCACCATAATTTATGATTACTACAAACTGTATAATTTAAAACCTATTGTAAATGTTGCAACAGCGTTATTTTACGGCATCCAAACCGATGTCGTGGGCGAAGGGCGAACCGGATATAAAATTGATTTTGATTACATGGAAGAGCTTAATGAGTTCATCAGCCGTGAAAAGCTTTTTACCATCGAAAACCCCAAACTTCCGTTTGATTATTACATTCATACCAACAAAGGCATGGAGAACAGTGTGATTTATGACGATTTTCTTATAACTAGCCTTGGCGAAATAGAAAATCCTGATTATATCGGCGAAATAGCTGATTTTTTGATAAGATTTGACAAATGTGCAACCGTCTTGGTCATGGGGGTGCATAAAAACGTCATTCAATTGTCATTCAGATCGCAGAAGAAAAAAATTGATGCCGGCCTGACTTTAAAAAAAATAGTCGGCAAAATGGGGCAGGCCGGCGGGCATTATACGAGTGCCGGAGGAAGGATCAAATTTGAAACCCCCGGTGATATTCCGCGGATAAATAAATTCATTATTACCAAGGCATTAAGATTAATTCAGGGAAAGATTACTTCGGGTATTCCCTTTTTATCTCTTGGCGATTATTTGAACTACTGAAATATTTCACCGGATATTTCCATTAATGAATCTATGAATTTAAAACTTTTTATGATAAAATATCCCGGTTTTATTCAAACTAAAGAAGGGAATCAATATGCAGTGTTTGGCTTTGGTAGCGGCAATTATTGCAGTTGTTATTTTAATAATTGCACTAATTTTTATTCTTTCAAAAAAGAACAAAAAACAACCAGATAAAGATTATTACGCCATTTCAAGGGAGCAAAACGAAAGCCTGGGCCAAAAGTTAAGAAATTTGTTTAAAGGTAAGGCCCTTGATTCGTCTGATTACATGGCATTGGAAGACACTCTTTTAAAGGCTGACCTCGGGCCGAGAATTACACAGGATTTAATCGGGCAATTGAAGGAAAAATCTCCAGCTGATATAGAAAATGCAATAATGATATTGAAAGAGCATTTGTCTGACGGTCTTATTAATAAAAAGCTTGAATTTAATAAGGGCGAATTGAATGTATTGATGGTCCTGGGCGTAAACGGCGTCGGCAAAACTACATCGATTGCCAAGGTTGCAAACTATTATTTGAAGCAGGGATACAAGGTGCTGCTTGCAGCCGGGGACACTTTCAGGGCCGCCGCTATTGAACAGCTTACCAAATGGGCCAATCAACTTGATATACCTGTTGTCAAACAGATGCAGCATGCCGATCCGGCAGGAGTAATTTTTGATGCCATTGATTCTGCAAAATCAAAGGGTGTCGATATTCTGATTATTGATACGGCAGGAAGACTTCATACAAAAATCAATCTTATGGAAGAATTAAAAAAAATTGACAGGGTAATTGCAAAAAAGGAAATCAGATTCAAACAAAATCTTCTGATCATTGATGCAACGACAGGCCAGAATGCATATCATCAGGCAGAAAGCTTTAATAATGCTGTAAAAGTCGACGGTGTCATGATAACCAAATTCGATTCTTTGTCAAAGGGCGGGATTGTCGTGAAT
>JBJKSS010000018.1:0-3584 GCA_046703745.1 Spirochaetota bacterium | reverse complement strand
TGCTTCCCTGCTTCAACCATTAATTTATTATTTTTTATTTCATTCGTAATTTCAGTTTCATCGATGTAAACTTTACTTGACGGTTTAAGATTGATAAAATTTATTTCGGCTTTGACTTCATTAATTTTTTCTTCAAAATTATAATCTGAATTATCGATTAAGATTTCATATTTTTTTTCATCAATGTTTTTCCCTTTAAACGTCAGGGTCCATTTGCCATTTTCAAGATATATACTGTCATCATATTCAAAATTATAAACTTTAGAACCATTTGTTGTTATTATCTGACAGCCTGCCGGCAATTTTTGCACAAAATTTATTTTATAGCCTTTTTTTAAATCAAAAGATAATTTCTGGGTAGAATTTTTTATGACATTCATATCCTCCTGAATTGCCGAATAACCATCAAGGCTTAATTTTATGCTGTGTTTGCCGGCCGTCAAATTATTATAAGCGCACGGAGTAATTCCTATTTTCATATCATCAACATAAACATCCGCTCCGTTTGGAGTTGAAGTTATTATGCAGTTTCCAGAAAAAGGCAGCATCACGGGTGCATAATTGTAAATATCTCTGATTTTCGGATCAATAATAAATTTTTCTACAGAACTTTCAGTCTTTGATTCGACTTTTATGGTAATTTTATCAACCAGTAAGTTTTCTAAAAAAACGGGGGCGCTGCCCTTATATACGCCATTTAGATACACATCGCTTCCTTCTGGAGATTTTACTAAAATATTGGGGCCTATTTCTTTTAATGCGGTCTCATTAGAATTTGGAGATTTGGAATCAAATCTGTTTTGTCGTATTAAAAAGGCCAAATCTTTATTATTGGAAATCCATGTTTTTAATTTATTTACCGGGATAGAAAAAAATAAAGAATTTGCGTCAGTAATTTCTCCTACATTTATTCCTATGACTTCACCATAATTATTCAACAATGGGCCTCCTGAATTTCCCGGGTTTATAGCCGCAGAATGCTGTATTCCCCAATTGTCATTTCTTAATGATGATACAGTTCCCGTTGTCAAAGTTGATTTAAAATCTTTCGATACATAAAAAGAAATAATATCGGGTACTGGATAGCCAATAGCCATTATGAAATTTCCGACTTTCAGCAAGTCTGAATCACCGAGCAAAATCGACGCAAATGAATCTTTACTTGTAATTTTTAGTACCGCCAAATCTAAATTTTCATCCTTGCATATTAATTCTGAATCATAATCTTTAACATTCCCAACCTTGATTCGTAAAACGACTTTCGAGGAATCAACCATCTTTTTCAAATCATTCTTCACTTTTCTGTATTCATCATCCGATAAAAGATTAGCCGGAACTTTTGAAAAAAAATTATAAATCAAGGAATTATAGGTATTAACCTTGTTGATTTTCTCATCCTTTTGGGTTATGACATGTTCATTTGTAACAACATATCCATTCCTTGTAATCAAAAATCCTGATCCGGAAACCATTGCTATATAAGTATTCAAGATGTCAACTTTATACTCTTTCTCGATTTTTTTAAATAATTCCTGATTATCACAGTATTTCGCATCAAGAAAAACCGATTGCTCTATATAAACAACAGATTTTTCAACTTTTTCAAACAAGGCAGCTTCATTAGCATTATAATCAGAAAAACTTTCAGAATATAATAAGATTAAATTTAAAAACAAAAGAAAAAATGCCATTATTATTTTCATAAATTCCCCTTTTTAATTTGTTCAACAACCAATATTGTTCAAACTGTTTAAAATATTAGTTTTACAAATCTCTATAGCTAAATATTTAATAAAACTATTGATTATTGAAATAAAAATATTCTCTATATATTAATCGCTTGAAATCATAAAATCTATCGGTGCTATTGCATAATTTTTTAAATTTTTTTCAAATTTTCTCCTGAAACCAAAAAAAACTGCCAATAATTTGATTGAATTGAAAAACACAAATATTACGATGCTTTTCCGGATACAGGCTGGCGGTTGAAGAATGATTCCAAGCATTCTGGCAAAAAATCCCATGACAATCTTTTTTTTATCTGATATAATTTGAAATCATATCTTGAAAACAGGAAACAGGCCATGCCGGATTCGAGGATAGCAAGGAAAATCGCAAGAATTATGGATAAATTGTCCGACAGGGGATTGATAAACAAAACCGGGGACAGCGGCGGCAAGGTTGAATACAGCTTCGTCCCTTCAAGGAAATTGTCGAAAATAATCGATAAACTCTCCGCACTGGGAGTCGTTGCCGGCATTGACAACAGGGAAGGCAGGGTCGAATTCTCCATAGGTAATTTCAGGGGGACATTCCCGAAAATGGAAAAAGAATCCGTTGCAGAGAGGATAAAAAGGATAATCAGGCGGGAGAGAAAAAAAATCACAGGGTTCATTCCGCACCTAACATCGTACCTGGCAGTGAATGCCGGAATATTTTTTATATATCTCATGACATCGTTTTTGAAACACCCGTGGTTTTTGTATGTTGCCGGCGGCTGGGGCATCGGGCTCGTTGCACATTTTATCTCCGTATTGACCGCAAAAAAAACAATCGGCATCATGAACGGGCTCCCGTCCGGCACAACCGAGAAGCAGCTCAAGATTCTTGAAAAAAAGCTGAAGAATGAAGAAGGTTTTGTGTCCCATCTCGGATCATTCATAAGCGTCAACGCTTTCCTCATCATGATCTACATGATGACAACGCCGTTCGGCTATCCATGGTTCATTTTCCCTCTTGCAGGCTGGGGCATAGGATTTTTTTTCCATGCCGCGGGTGCATTCGCCAAAAACCGCGAGTATGCGGCACGGTTGAAGGAAGGAGGTTTTGATTTCAATGCTGTGGGCACTTTTTCACAGGAAACATCAGGTGTTGAAAAAAACGTCATGGATGAATACAAAAAGAATGGCACAAAATCATCACGCAGCGGGAACGGCTCCCTGCTGGATGAAGCCGTAAAAATAAAGAAATCAATAATTGAAAAAATAAAGTCTGATGAAGGATTAAAATCAAAATTCGACAGCGATATCGGCGAGCTGCTCGACAGCTACACCGAACAGATCGGCAAACTCGTCGAAAGGGACAAAGAACTTGCATCGGCTTTAAACCTGATCACTGTGGATGAGAATGAATCAAGGCTCAACGAACTCAGGGAAAAAAGGGAAAGCTCTTCAAACGAAGAGCTTAAAAAACATTACGACAAGTCCATAAAACAGCATGAAGACCAGAAAAAAAGCTACGAAGAGCTTCTCAACCAGAAGGAAATAATTCACCTGCGCATAACGCAGGCCGTGATGTCCCTGAAACAGCTTAACCTGGATATGCTGAAAATGAAAGAAGTGATCAAAAACAACGAGATAAGCACCTCTATCGAATCGGTCGAGTTGAGAACAAAAGAGCTCGGCAAATACGTGAACAACCTCAAACAAAGCTACAGGGAACTTGAGCGGGAAATTTAGCGGACAAATTAAAACCGGATTTTTTTAATTTTTTTATCAACTCATTTTAAATTTATTCCTAATGAAAGAAGGGAAAGATGATAATTCTTACAATTTTTTTTAAAAATGAGTAAGTCTACAACTTTT
>JBJKSS010000017.1:0-5179 GCA_046703745.1 Spirochaetota bacterium | reverse complement strand
TTTCTCGGCTGGGAAAACATCGATACAAGGGAAGTCGATGGCCAGGAAATGTTCCTCTGGAAATTCGATCTGAGAGAAAGCATGTGAATGCTTCGTCGGCTTTTTCCTGAAAAAGTTATTTAAGATGCAATAAAATATTCATTATTACGTCATTATTAAATGAGGAATGTTTTAATGAATATAAGCAATTTATATGAAATGATTTTTAAAAGAAAATCAATTCGCAAGTATAGAGAAAATCCTCTGTCCGATGAAAAACTTTCCAATATTAAGAACCACATAAAACAAATTAATCCGCTTTTTCCGGATGTTAAAACTGAAATCAAAATTGTTACATCGAAGGATGTAAGGGGATTACTACAGGTAAAAGCGCCGTATTATCTTGTCGCTTTTTCCGAGATAAAAAGCGGTTATCTTTTAAATATCGGATTTATGCTTCAGCAAATCGATTTATTTTTGGCTGCCAGCGGTTTGGGCAGCTGCTGGCAAGGCTGGCTAAAGCCGACAAGAGAATTAAGGAACGATCATAATTTGGAATTTATCACAGTAATGGGGTTAGGTGCGCCTATGGAAAAATTGTACAGGAATTCGCCTGATGAATATAAGAGAAAGCCAATTGAGCATATCAGAAATGTATCTGATTTTGATGATTTTATCGAACCTGCAAGACTTGCTCCTTTTGGGGGAAGCCAGCCATATTTTTTTTATGTTGCAGATAATTTAATCCATGTGTTTTGCGTTAATTCTGGTATTTTAAAAATTGAAAAATTGGAAAAAATGAATCTGATAAATACAGGAATTGCAATTTCTCATTTTTGGATTGCTGCAGAGTATTTCGGAAAAAATTTTGAGTTTTATAGTTCCCGGGTTGTGCCTGTAAAACAAGGTTTTTCTTATTTAGGAACCATTAAAATCAAGTAAATTTTGTCACAGGTAATTCAGTTGCTGCGAAGAAATCATGGATAATTATTCAAATTTCAAGGAATGAATTCTGTCTATAATTGTTGATACTTCGCGATTGCCTCTTTAAGGTTGATCCTTCCCTCGTAATATGCCTTGCCGATTATTGCGCCGACAATTTTGCTTTCATCCAGCCTCACAATTTTTTCGATGTCATCGATGCCCGAAACGCCACCTGACAATATTACATCGAGTCCGGTTTTGGATGCGAATTCTCCTGTCGCTTCCGTGTTTGCACCCTGCAATTTGCCGTCCTTCGATATGTCCGTATACACCGCTGTTCTGAATCCCATTCCGAAAAGTTTTCTGCCAAAATCGATTGCGTCCAGGCCTTCACCGTCCAGCCAGCCCCTGATTTTAACAACGTTGTTTTTTGCATCTATGCCGGCAATGAGACTGCCCTCGTACTTATCTATCCAGGTTGAAACCATGGCGGGATTTTCCACAAGCACAGTGCCGAGTATCAGGTGATCGATACCGGCATCAAGAAGCTCCCGGATATCATCTTCGGTACGAATGCCGCCCCCGGTTTCAATGACAAGGCCGGTCATGTTTTTTATTATTTTTATAATATCCCTGTTAATGGAGTTGCCGGTTTTTGCGCCGTCAAGATCGACTATGTGTATCCGTTTGGCACCAGCCAATTTGAAATTTCGTGCAACTTCAATTGGGTCGGCGGAATATTCCTTTTTGCTGTTGTAGTCGCCTTCCGTGAGTCTGACGCATCTGCCATTAATAAGGTCGATCGCAGGTATGATCAGCATGTTTTCACTCCCTCGAGCATTTGTTCTATATGGCGGGCGGCGTCTGTCAGGCCGCAGGTCTTGTAGTCGACAAAGCCGAAATCCTGATGTTTCGTGTATTCCGAGACAACGGCTATCGTGTAACATCCCGCATTCTTCCCTGCCAGTGCACCGTTGGACGAATCTTCAAGCACTATTGTTTCTTCGGGTCTTACCTTTAATCCTTCTATTGTTTTCAGGTATATTTCAGGATCGGGCTTGCCGTTTGTTATGCCATCCGAGCTTTGAAGCATGTTGAATGAATTCCTGATCCCGAGATTGTCAACGACAATGTCGAGGAATTCTTTCTGTGAGCCTGTGGCAATGGCGAGTTTGAGTCGTCCCCTGAATTTCGAAATTATTTCAAACAGGCCGGGCATCGGCAGGAGCTCATGCCTGTATTTTTCGGCCATTATACCGTTCCTGATTTCCAAAAGCTCACCAGGGGTCGTGTCGAGGTTCAAATCATCGATCATTATGGCTAAAGCTTCGACAGGCTTCCTGCCCATCATTTTCCACAGGGTTGTGTCTTCGATTTTCCTGCCGAAATTGTGTGCTATCTGCCTTTCGGTTTCAAAGTAGAGCCGTTCTGTATCGACCATCAGGCCGTCCATGTCAAAAATTATCGCCTTCATCCGTTTTTTCCTTTTAGGGAATACATAGCCGAATTATTGAATTTAATCAAGATATGAAAAATAAATTTTATATTCGGCATGATCAATGTCGGCGGGGAATTCGGGAAGCATGAATATCTGGCTGTCGATTGTCATGAAATCGGATGTGCCGGTTTTCAGGATATTCCGCCGTATAAAATAAATCCCGTTGAAACTTATCTGGAAAATGCCCTGGTAAAACGAATACATACACGGAATGACAAGCGCGCTCCGGAAATTCGAGGGATTCACCTCGTGAAAAGTGCCGTCGGCGGTTGATTTTAATAACCTGCTGACCCTGGAAATGTTTATGTTCATTTTTTTTCCGTCAAGTATTTCGAATGTTCCTTCGATCAGACAATTGTCTGTTTTAAAAATTATTTTATCCGGTGCGATTAATTTCATATCGCCGAGGCATTCCAGCTCATCCGGTGGACATTTCAGAATTTTGTTGTCCTTTTTAAACGCATACCTCTGCCATCCGCCCTTGAACTCGGCGATGAAATTTTTTTGAAGTAGTTCTCTTTCGGCGTCTTTTACGGCATCAAGTTGTCCGTCATTTTCTTTTGTCAGGTCAAGCTGATTGTCACCATCGTAGATTTCCAGCACGTTTGTCCTGATTTTAAAGGGGTTGTCGATATCATAATAAAAATATTCATATATATCAGCGTTTAATGTTATGCCGGGAGAATCAACCCTGGCGTATCTGTTCCCGTTTTTATTGCGGAAATAAATGGTTGATGTTGAAGAGTCACCGAAGCCTTTGATGTTTAGCCGTCCGGCGTTCCCGTCATTCTTCACGTTTGTTGAAAGTATATAAAATCCGTTCCTGACAATCCGGAACGAATAATGCCCGCCCGTTCTGGACATATCCTGCAGTGTCCATGCACCTGAAGCCGGATCATAATAAAAGAGTTCCAGCCCGTCACGTTCTATGTTTATTCGGGCGGACATTTCGATGCTTTCATCCGGCTTGTCCACAAAAAATCCGCCCGCAATTTCACTGTCCGGGTAATCGAATGCAGGGTAGCAAAAAACCGAGAGATCATCAGTTTTCAGTATCTTAATGCCGATTTTGTCTTTAACACCACGGTTCCCGCTTTTTATTTCAAATCTGTAAAAATCCTTTTCATACACCGATGTCCTGTCATCATAATAATTAATAAGATTGAGCTTCTGCATGAAATAAAGGTTCATGCCGGGTTTGCTGTTTATGATGCAGTCCGTATAGCCCTTTTTTTTAATAATGCGATTTTTGGTGCTTTTACCAAGATACATGAATCCGTCAATGTCAGTTGCCTGATCATTGTATTTTGCACCGGCCACAGACGCAAGGGTACCGGTATTGATTATTTTAAAGGCAGTAAAGCCGTTCCTGATATAATAGAGGATTTCTGTTTTTTTGTTTATTATGAAATGGAGCCTGTTTTTCATGCTGTATTCTATTAATGTGCTTTTCAGGGGCGGAGACTCAAACTGAAGGGTCAGGATTTCCCTGCCGTTTTCGATCCTTGTGTCTATGATCCTGCATTTTGAATCTTTGGGGATTTTCAGTCCGTATATATCTATGAATGTATTGTCCTTGAAAAACATCTCTGCTCCGTTTTTGATCGAAAGCATGTTGATACAGACTTCATCCTCCAGGACATAGCCCGTCAGGCCGGCGTGTTCACCTTCAACAACTTCCACCTTTAAAACATCGCCGAAAAAACAATTGTCAAAATCATATTCATCCAGAAGTTTCAGTGTCGTCCTGTTATCAAGAACGGTTTCTTTCGAAGAATACAAGAAGGGGTATAATTCACCGGAGAAGCTGTCATGCATAACAATTTTGCCGATCGGATTAAGCAAAATATCGCCTGACGCAATATATGTGAATATGAAAAGAAAGAATGTTAATGGGAGAATTTTTTTCATTATGATAATTATCGGACGGTTAGGCGCCACTGATCAATAAAAAAAATGTAAAAAAAACAAAAAAAACCTTAAGTAAGTTTTTAATTAGCCGAATTTTAATAATGTGATTAATAATTTGTTTCCTTTAATTGTCCTAATAATTTAACTTAATCCCCAATGTAATAGTTAAATTGAGAGTGTGAAACAACCCTAACTTGGACTTGGGGTTGTCAATGGCAGGAAGAAGTTGCCCGCTATTGACAGCCCCAAGTCCGCTTTTTTATGCCGCTAAAAACATTTGATTTATACATCAAGCATAAATATTAAATCAAGAAATTCATGGACGCAAAAATTGAGTCCCTTATTTTTCTTTACATTTGCGAAAAATACTGCTAGTCTTTTAAAAATATTTTTAAAAGCAGGCTGATTATGTATTTGAGAGACATATACAGGCAGGGAAAAATTGTCAAATCATTTGAGGTGTTTCCTCCGAAAAAAGATTTTGATGTTGTCAATTTGTATGCGACTATCGAGGATTTAAAATGCCTTGAGCCGGATTTTGTGTCCGTGACTTATGGAGCCGGCGGAGGCACAAGGGATAAAACAGTTGAGATCGCATCACATATAAAAAATGTAATAGGCATTGAAGCCGTGGCCCATTTTACCTGTGTTAATTCTTCAAGGGATGATATATTAAAAGTTTTGAATATGCTTGAAGGCAATAACATCAAGAATATCCTGGCCCTGAGGGGTGATACGCCTGTTGGTGAACAGGACGTTACGGATTCCCTTGGCGGCTTCAAATATGCTTTTGAGCTTGTCAAATACATAAAGTCTCATGGTGATTGGTCGGTGGCGGTTGCAGGTTATCCCGAGGGTCATCTGGAA
>JBJKSS010000016.1:0-2906 GCA_046703745.1 Spirochaetota bacterium | reverse complement strand
ATCATCGGTGTAGATTGGCCTAAATTGGCCTGTTCTCGAAATGTGTCCTGAAGCATTGAGAAAAATTTCTGCACCATCAGGCAATTTTATAATGACCTGATGCACCGCGCCCACATGCCGCCGACATTTTTGCAGGCATTGAAGATGATGTTTACAATGCCCGGCACCATATCCAAACTGATATTCGACAAACCATATCTCGCGGCAATAGAAAAAATCGGGATTAAAACCCAGTATATCAAGGATATTTTTTGCGTAACGGAAGCATTTTTCGGAGTGGATGTAGACAAGGCTTCTGCGATGGGCGAGATGTGCATGATCCAGAGCTTCCTTCAGGAAAATTCCGTACAGCCTGCACCTGGATATACGTTTCAAACACTTTCGGACAATTTCGCAGAAAGGTTTAAGGAACTCGGCGGCGAATTAATTCCAGGCACAAAGGTTGATTCTGTTAAATTTGACGGCAGGAGAGCTTCGGGCATAATGGTAAATGGCGAATTTATAAAAGCGGACAACGTTATAATAGCAGCGGCGCAGGATATGATAAGACCGCTTATTGAAACCGGCAAAAGCATCGGCAGTGTGAGGAACCTTGTAAACAAGATCGACAAACTCAGATCCCCGAATTCCGACTATTACTGCTATTACCTTCTCGACAAGAAATTCATAGATAATAACAAAAAATTCATTGAATTCGCATATCATATCTACAAGCTGCCGGAAAACAGGCACGAGAGCAACTGGAAGATCGTGGCATGGGTACCCAACAAGCTTTACAACAAAAAATACTATGTTCTGGAATTAATAATGACGGAGAGGAGCCAGGAAAAGATCAACTGGTGGATCGACCTGAGGAAAAACGATTACAAAAAGTATTCCGCCGAAAAGGAAAAAATCGGCAGACATTTCATCGAGATACTCCAGGAAGTCGAGCCTGCTTTCAAAAAGACTCCGCCGCTAAAGCATGTGCTCACATTTACGCCGGCTTCATACCTGCAGTACGGATCGAAATACCCGATCTGCGGGATAGCCCAGACCCCGGAGAATTACGGCATGAAGAGAATGACACCGAAAGTCCTCGATAACCTCTACCTATCCGCAGGCTCAGTGTTTGCAGGCGGCTTGTGGGGAGCAGTAGCCGGGGGCTGGCAAAGCTTTGTTGCATTCTACAAGAATGTTTACGGCATCGAGATAGGCAACAGGGAAGTTTTGTACAAGCCGGGTTTAAAAAATCTGCCATAACAATCAACGTTGTTAATTAATTGGACAATTACTGGTCAATTAATTATACTTTACTCATCGGATAAAATTAACGGTTATTAGTACCGGTTATATAAATATTCCCGTCATGAAAGACGGGATTCACAAGACTACACAAAGGGATAAAATTATGAACAACAGAAAAATTTTGGTAATCAACTGCGGGTCATCGTCATTAAAATACCAGCTTTACATGATGCCCGAGGGCCTTAACCTCGTGAAGGGTATGGTCGACAGGATAGGCCAGAAAAATTCCGTTCTTTGCCAGGAAGACAAGGACGGCAAATCGATTGAAAAAAAAGTGGCTGTAAAGAATCACAGTGAGGCATTCCATGAGATAGTGGACGCCTTGACCGATAAAAAAATCGGCATACTTAATTCCATTACTGAGATCGACGGCGTCGCGCACAGGGTTGTGCACGGTGGTGAAAAATATTCCAATGCGGTAATCATAGATGAAACCGTAATAAACGATATCGAGCAGCTCGCCGACATGGCACCATTGCACAACCCGGTAAACGTTGAAGGGATCAAGGCCGCAATGGAATATTTACCCGATACAAAGCATACGGCAACATTCGACACTTCGTTCCACCAGACGCTGCCCGAGTATGCTTACATGTACGGTCTGCCCTACGACCTTTACGACAAATATAAAATCATACGATACGGTTTTCACGGCACGAGCCACAGCTATGTTTCCAAAAAGGCTTTGGAATACTGCAAGAGGGCAAAGGAAAACACAAATTTGATAACCTGCCATCTGGGCAACGGCTGTTCGATAACGGCAATAGCATCCGGAAAATCGGTGGACACATCGATGGGGTTCACTCCTCTTGAAGGCTTAATGATGGGCACAAGGTCGGGAGACATCGACCCTGCGATCATTCACTACCTGGCTGACAAGGGCATGACAGACAAGGAAATCACCGACATGCTGAATAAAAAAAGCGGGCTCCTCGGACTTTCAGAAATATCGAATGATCTTCGTGACATCGAAAAGGCGGCAAGTGAAGGCAACAAGAGGGCAAAACTCGCGCTGGATGCATTCTCATACAGGATAAGAAAGTATATAGGTGCATACTCCACCGTGCTTGTCAAGGTCGACATCCTCGTATTCACAGGCGGCATCGGCCAGAACAGCGTGCTGATGCGCGAAATGATCTGCAAAAATCTTGAAAACATCGGCATAATTCTTGACAGGGAAAAAAACAGGCTGGTTGGAAGCCACATAGGAATAATCTCGGTCGATCATTCGCCGATTACGATAATGGTAATCCCGACCAACGAAGAAAAAAAAATGGCCGAGGATTCATACGCGCTGTTGTTTGCCTGAATTAATCAATAACATAAATAATTGAAGCGCTGTTGAATCATAGATTTAGCAGCGCTTTTTTAGGTTTATTATTGAAATTTCATAGATTATACTTGAAATTTCAATAATAAACTTATATCATCCATATAAATGACAATAGAACGAAACATCGATAAAGCGAAAATCAAAAAATTAATTGAAAATTTTCCTGTTACAGCGATAATCGGCCCCAGACAATGCGGAAAAACTTTTATCGCAAAACAGACGAATTTCAGCAATTACTTTGACCTTGAAAATCCCAGGGATATTGCCATGCTGGACAATCCGCAGC
>JBJKSS010000015.1:0-3309 GCA_046703745.1 Spirochaetota bacterium | reverse complement strand
GGTTTTGCTCCCTTTAAAAACCACTCTTTTACCTTTTCAGCGTCGAATTTTAACTGCATTTCGCCTTCCTGAATCGGATGGTAAATGCCTACCTGGTCGATAAACCTTCCGTCTCTAGGACTTCTTGAATCTGCTACGACTATTCTGTAAAACGGTTTTTTTTTGGTACCCATTTTCTTGAGCCTGATTGTTACCAATACGTTCCTCCTTATTCTATTAGTATTATAACCCGAAATTCGGGTCATTATTTTTGTATATAATAAACCGCGAAGACGCCAAGTTCGCGAAGAAGAAAATAAAATTGGCTTTGCGTCCTTTGCGTCTTTGCGGTTCAGACCTTTTCTTTAAAATTTACCCTTAAATTTACTCATATCAATATCATCCAGGTTTATCCCGTCCAAACCCGGTATATTTCCCTTGGATTTTACCATATTTTTCATCATCTGACGAGACTTTTTGAAGTTATTTAACATTTTTTCCACTTCCAGTATCGAGACGCCGGAGCCTTTTGCTATCCTCTTCTTGCGGCTGCCCATTATGAGGCGATAATCGAGCCTTTCCTTCATAGTCATGGCCTGGATCATAGCTTTCTGCCTCTTGATTTTTTTGTCGTCTATATTGACATTCTGCATCATGCCCTTCATGCCGGGTATCATCTCGAGAATACCTTCAAGCGGCCCCATTTTATCCATCTGCTCCATCTGTTCAAGATAATCCTGGAGCGTAAATTCGCTTTTTCTTATCTTACTCTCGAGTTTCTGGAGCTCCTCTTCCTTATAAACAGCCTCAGCCTTTTCAACAAGGGAGACTATGTCGCCCATGCCGAGGATCCTGTTTGCGATCCTGTCAGGGTAGAATACCTCAAGGCCGTCTATCTTTTCAGAAACGCCTATAAATTTGATCGGTTTACCGGTTATATTCTTTATGGAGAATGCGGCGCCGCCCCTTGTGTCAGAATCAAACTTGGTGAGAATTACACCGGTTATCGGCAAAACATTGTTGAATTCCCTGGCCACATTAACCGCATTCTGTCCGGTCATTGAGTCCGAAACAAAGAGAAGCTCGTCAGACGAAAGCTCTTTTGCGATCTTCTGTGCCTCAACCATCATATCCCTGTCTATATGGAGCCGGCCGGCAGTATCCACGATCAGTGTATCAAACCCTTCCCTTTTGGCATATTTAACAGCTTCCTTTGCAATTTTAACCGGATCCTTTTTATCACCGGTAAAAACTTCCACCCCTGCGGTTTCGCCGACCTTCTGCAGCTGCTCAATGGCCGCGAGCCTGTAAACGTCACATGCCGCAAGGAGCACCTTACGCCCCTCATTATTCTTCAACAGATGCGCGATTTTACCGGCAGTGGTTGTCTTACCAGACCCCTGCAAGCCCGCAAGCATGATTATTGAAAGTCCTTCCTTCGGCTTAAGCTTCAAATCCTGGGAAGTATCCCCCAGAAGTGAGACAAGTTTGTCATTGACCAGTTTTATGAACTGTTCGCCCGGTTTGACGGAACGCAGCACCTTTTCACCGATCGCTTCGTCGGTTACTTCATTAATGAAGGTTCTTACAACATTTATATTGACATCGGCCTCAAGCAGAGCCATCCTTATGTCCGCAAGGGCCTTCTGTATATTATTCTCATTAATAGCGGCTTTACCGGACATGGTCCTGAATACATCGGTAAAAGCCTTTGTTATATTATCAAGCACCTGAAAATTCTCCGTTAAATAGTAAAAAGAAGAAACAATTTATAAAAAATGAGATTTTTTGTCAAGAACTTTGTTTTATTTGTTGGCGTTACCGAACTAACAAACCGTATATGCTTACTCTTCAAAATACTTTCAGTTTTTTTATATACAATTCCGGTTTTCAAAATAGCCGCATGTCATGATTATTCCATTTTAAAAAATAAAATAGCAAAGAATAAGGGATTTCCTGTATTGAATATAAAACCGGTTCATGATATATTTTGTTGTATAATATAACAGTTGTAAATATTTATCGAATTCGCAGAGGATAGAAGGTTGACCATGGCACACTGGGCTATTGATTTGGGCACTACAAATACGAGGATTTCCAGGTGGAATGAATTGTTAAATCAGCCTGAAATTGTGAAAATAGAAAGTTTATGCAGAAAGAATTCCGTAAACTACTGCAGAGATATGGAGATGCCCTCCGTCATACCTTCATCAGTGCTTATTCTGCCTCATGATAATTTTTTGACAAAACTTGGACTTATCCCTTTTGTTGCGCGAAGGTTTTTTATAGGTAGACAAGGAGTGATAGGACAGAAGGCAATAGATGAAAATCTGGATATGAAAAAAAGCAATTTCGTTTCCGGATTCAAGCAACACCGGACAATATGGTTTTTACGGCTCCTGTAGATGCATATGAAACATACAGGTTCCATCTTAAAGATATTGCATCAAGACTTGGCATCAGAAAGTTCAGGAGTCTTGACGAACCTGTTGCTGCTGCAATCGGATACGGACTGGGGATTTCATGCGCAAAACGTATCCTTGTTTTTGATTTCGGGGCAGGAACATTGGATCTGGCAATAGTCGATATTGATTCCAAATCCATGGAAACAGGCAAATGTACAGTGATTGCAAAGGAAGGCATCACTCTCGGCGGTAATGTTGTAGATGCATGGATCTTAAAAGAATTTTTCAGCCGTACCGGTTTTGATATTTCAGACAAGCTTGACAATTCGATGATGTCCATATGGTACAGGATGCTCCTCGATGAGGCACGGAGAATCAAGGAAAATCTTTATTTAAAACAGACAGAAAATTTTCTGGTTCAACCTCCCGAATACTTCAGGAATTTGAATAATTTTCCCGACATCGACATCAATGAGGTGGTTAAATTTTCACGGAACGATCTGATAAGAATACTTGAAAAAAACGGAATGTATGAAACCCTGGACAGTCTTCTTGAGAAAACAATGAATTCCGCATGAGGAAAAGCCAGGGGATTTAAAGAAATCGATGAAGTTCTTGTTGTAGTTGTAGGCGGCTCATCATTATTGCCGAATGTATATACCCTTCTCGAGAAAAAATTCGGGAGGGACAAGGTGAGGGCCTGGCAGCCCTTTGAAGCCATAGCGTACGGTGTGTCATGTTATGCGGCAGGGAAAATAGCTGCCGATGATTTTATCCACCACAACTATTCATTCGTCACATATCACAAGAAAACCCATGAGCCGAAATACAACATAATAGTAGATGAGGGGACGAAATATCCTACTGTAAAGAATTTCTGGAAAAAAATGCTTGTGCCTACATGTTCCCTGGGGGAGCCGGAAAC
>JBJKSS010000014.1:0-4597 GCA_046703745.1 Spirochaetota bacterium | reverse complement strand
GATTAAGCAGTACATTGCCTTTGGAATCATACTCAATTTCCCAGTTGCCGTCTATTGTTACTGACGCTGTTATCTTGTCAATACCCCACGGATCCTTTGTTGTTTCTGTATCAGATTCGCCATAAGTATTGTTTACTATATTTTCATCCTTATTGTATTCGGTCATCTGCTCCATTGCGCCCTTGTATCCCGGAGGCACATTGTCGTCGAATCCGGGAGGGCCCTCCGGTATCCAGTTGGGCCCCTTGAAGGTTTCTTTTGTGGTCTTTTGGGATTCTACAATGCTGTACGCCCTTTCACTATCGTCGTATGGAGTATTTGGATCGTCCTGTTTGAGAATCACAGGAAGTATTTCCTTGCGTTTTTCATGCTGCTTGTCGAAGTTCATCTGAACATCTACAAGAACGGACAGCCTGTCCTTGTCAAAAAAAGAAGACAACGCATTGAATATTTTTTCCCTGTATTCCATGATCTGGTTGTCCCTGATCTTCAAATTTTCCTTTGTGAATTTTATGGAATTATTGTCATCCTCATCGCTGAAATCATTCAACTTGATGCCGTGGTTGTCAGTTATTACGACATTATCCGCAGTGGCCCTGTCTATGGAATTAACGATGAGCTCCTGTATGCCCTTTATCGCCTTTTTGTTTTCTCTGAGGTCAACATTATATGCAGGCGTCAAAACGACCGCAACCTTTACGGGCTGCTCCTGCTTTACGAAAACAGTCTGCTCCGGCATGGTGAATGTCACCTTGGCATCATCTATATCGGGGCTGGACATGAGTAATTCCTCAAGTTTACCCTCGAGTGCCGCCCGAAGCTTGATGTCATTCTCAAACTTGGAGCTCGTGAGTTTTTTGGAATTAATTATATCGAGAAAATTATATTTGCCCTTGGGCATTTCACCTTGCTGGGCAAGCATCATGATTATCTTGTTTTTAGAATTCTCATCCCTGACAAGAATTATCGAGTCGTCCCTTACGGTAAACTTTATGTTCTCGGATTCCAGTTTCTTGGTGATCCTGCCGAAATCTTCGATGTCAATCTTCTGGGTAAACAATGGCACCCCGGCCTGTGAAGTGTTGAATGTAAAAAGCAATATTATTACGATAAAAGCCGCAGCAATGACGCCGCCTGCGATGAGTCTCTGTACAAGACTTAGTTTGCCGAAAACAGTCCTGATGTTTTCCCACAACTTTTTAAAAAACTCCTGCATAACCCCCTCCCCCAAGTTTGTTAGCAAAAAATAAAATCTGTCATTATATTAATCATCTTGCATTAATTATTTCCTTGTAAGCCCTGATCACCCTGTCAACGATGCCTTTTGTAAACATAACGCCCATTTCCGCTTCTTCTGCTGCTATCTGGACATCATGAATGTCGACACTGTCAGGATCGATTGCGAGCTGATTGGCAAGGTCGGTTGATTTTAATTCAAGATCATTCACCTGTCCTATCGCCTTGTTGAACATATCTTTAAATGTGGCTGCAAGATTATCACTGGTTTTTTCTGGTTGTTGTTGATCTGTGATATGATTTTTCTTAGAAACTTTTAAATTTACAATATCACCATTTGCATTGTGATTTGATGAAATTTCCATTATTATTCCCCATCCCGTTTATTTATATAACATCTTAAATTCATTTGCAATATTTTTTTTAAAAAATTTATAATTTTTATCATCTTCCGATTTCAAGCGCCTTTAAAAACATCGACTTTGTGTTTTGAATGCTGGAAAAATTGGCTTCATAGGCCCTTGTTGCACTTATCATGTCAACCATTTCGGTAACCATATTAATATTCGGATATTCCACATATCCTTTCTTCGGGCCGCTTTTTATCGCATCAGGATGTTCCGGATCCCACACCAGCCTCGGCGGATCAGTGCTCTCCTTTATTTCAACAACCTTGACGCCGCTGCCAGGGCCGTCCTTCAAACTGTCCGGAAGCAAAGGTGACCTGTATACCCTTTCGTCATTCCGCGGCCTTAAAATCACATTCGACCTCTTGAAATAATCGCCGTTCTCCGTGCGGGTCGTATTTACGTTTGCTATATTATTGCTTATTACGTCCATCCTGAGTCTCTGGGCGGTCAGCCCGGTCCCGGAGATATCCATTGATGTGAACAATCCCATAATTATTCTCCTGATCTCAACAAGAATTTGATTTTATTGAATTCTTTTGCCGTTCTCTGGGCCAGAGCCGTAAAATACATCGAGGTTTTGGTTTCTTCCATCATTTCCTTTTCAATATCCACGGAATTACCGTTATTGTTTTGATATGTATTGTACTCGGTTATTATTTTCGGGGTAACTTCCCTGTAATCTTCCGCCCTGAATGCAGGAATATGCCTTTTTTTCGAAGTCTTGAAAGGGATATCATCTTCTTTTTTTTCCGAATTAATCGATCGCAAGAGTTCCTGCTGGAAGGTAACATCCTTTCGTTTATAATTGGGGGTTGTTGCATTGGAGATATTATTATTAATCACCTGCTCCCTCAATACCGAAAAACTCATTGCCCTGTGCATCAAATCGATCGATTTCAGGGAATTGGACCCGTCAAACAACATAAAAAAATCCTGTTAATTTTATTCTATTATTTAAAATATCGGAATTTTTGAAAAATTTTTAAGGCCTTTGGAACGAATATGGCGAAAAAAAAGCAGGAAGGGTTTACCTGCCTGCAATTAATTTTCGAATTAAATTTATGGAATATCATAAAACGGCAAAAGCATCGATGGCCTCTTGCCGTTTTGCCTGTAATAATCAGCAAGCTCCAAAAGCCTTTTTACCTGCGCATCATCAATGGAAGAAAGCATGGTAAACTGGTTTATCCTTGCCAATTTTTCAAGGAAAGACGGCGGCTTGGGGAACGACTCGATATTGAAAGTCCCGGCCTTGCTTACCTTGCCCGCATAATCGATTGCATCGAGCAATCCGCCTTTTTGATCGGCGAGCCCGTTTTGTATCGCCTGCTCACCGGTGAATACCCTTCCTTCTGCAAGGCTGTCAATTTTATCCTTGCTGATTTTCCGCTCCTCCATTACATGCCCTGTAAACTCACCGTAAATACCAAGCATCATTTTTCTTACAAGAGCGATTTCCTCATCCGTGGGCTCCCTGTTTGGCGACATGAAATCATCGAATTTGTTCTTTTTTATATTTTCGTTGTAAACACCTATCTTGGCCATTAATTTTTCATAATTCATGAAGAGTGAAACAACGCCGATCGACCCGGTTATAGTGGAAGGATCGGTAAATATTTTCTGGCCCGCAAGGCTGATATAATAGCCGCCCGAGGCCGCCACGGTGCCGAATGAAACTATAACGGGCTTTATCTGCCTTAATTTTTTTATTTCCCTCAAAATCAATTCGCTCGCAAGGGCGCTGCCTCCCGGAGAATTAACCCTGATTATAACGGCCTTGACCGTTTTGTCCATTTCAACCTGTCTTAAATCTTCTATAAAGGATTTTGCACCTATAATGCTTCCGTCTATACCACTGTCATAAGTATAATAATTGCTGATCGTACCATCTGCATAAACGATAGCGATTTTATTGGACGTTATGCCGTTGCCTTTTATATTGTTGATATAATTGCTGATCGATATGGCCTCAAAATTTTTCGACAGAGAATCCTTCAGTTCTTCATAACTTTCGGTATCATCTATAAAACCGAACTTTTTTGCCTCATCGGGTGTCATGGAAACCGTTGCACCCGACTGAAAAAGGCCGATCAGTTTATTTTTATCGATATTCCTTTTTGCGGATATTTCATTTATCATCCTGTAATAAAGATTATCGAGGATGCTCAAGTATGATTCCCTCAACTGGTCGGACATATTGCTCCTGCTGAAATTTTCAAAAGCCCCCTTGTAGGCACCGATATGAATAACGTTAAATTCTACACCGAGTTTATCCAGCCCTTCCTTGTAATACGGAATGTTAAGTGAATAACCGGTAAGACTGAGCATGGCAGATTTGGTGTCAGGCATTATTATCCTGTCGGCATACATGCAGAGGGAATAATTTCTGTTGATTCCGGTAGAAAGCCAGGCTATAATTTTTTTCCCGCTTTTTTTGAATCTCTCAAGGGAGTAGCCGATTTCCTCGGCGTATGCCCTGGGATAAAACGTGAGGTCCCCGTTTATAATTATGCCGGCGATCTTGTTATCCGAAGCGGCATTTTCAATTGCGTAAAGATACTTTATTAACTCCAGTTTTTTCGGAGTACCGAAATCAAAAGGTGACTCGGCAACCGGTTTTTCGATTATTTCTCCCGGATAATCCAGCAGAAGGTAGGTATTATTCTTCAGCGGAATGCTTCCCGGGGTGAAATTCATTATTATTACCGCTATGAGAATAACCAGTAAAACTATGCCGGTAAAAATGCCGGCAATCCACCCGATTAATGCCACAAGGCAGGAACTTCTCTTTTTATTGACGCTCAAAATCATTCTCCTTGATACAGTATATCATTAAAGAACATTTAATGATATACTGTATCTAGGAGAATGATTTTGAGCGTCTATAAAACGTGAAGTTGCTGGCTTGTGGCATTTGTCGGGTGGAGTGGGGGCATTTTTACCGCGATAGA
>JBJKSS010000013.1:0-2702 GCA_046703745.1 Spirochaetota bacterium | reverse complement strand
GTATATTAACAGAATAATACCAATTGTAAATATTTTATTTTTAAATGCATTGATTTTTTTTGTTATTTTATGTATAAAGTTTGATAATTTTCATAATGATGTGAAAATCATTGAACAATGCTCAATATTAACTTATAATTATCTGGAGAATCACATGTATAAAATAGCAGTTTTAGGCGGAGACGGCACGGGCCCCGAAGTAGTGAGGGAAGGCATCAAGGTACTGGATGCAGCCTGCAGCAAAAAAAACGTCAAAATTGAGTATACCAATTATGACCTCGGCGGTGCAAGGTACCTGAAAACAGGTGAGACTCTGCCGCTTTCTGTTCTTGATGAATTAAAACAATTCGATGCGATATATCTCGGTGCTATAGGTCATCCGGATGTCAAACCGGGCATTCTTGAACTGGGGATACTTTTAAAAATCAGGTTCGAACTCGATCAATATATCAATTTGAGGCCAGTTAAACTCTTTAATAATGTTGAAACACCTTTAAAGGATAAAAAGCCCGAAGATATTGATTTTGTGGTTATAAGGGAAAATACCGGAGGTATTTACACGGGACATGGCGGTGTCACACGAAAAGGCACTCCGGATGAAATTGCTTCGCAATTGATGGTTTATGACAGGCGTACAGTGGACAGGTGCCTGAAATACGGATTTGAGCTTAAAAAGAAAAGAAATACAAGTAACCCTGCATTGGCTGACAAACCGATCCATCTTGTTCACAAGAGGAACGTTTTGACTCATTGTGGCGACCTGTGGTACAGGGCCTTTGAAGAAATGGGCGCTAAAGACTACAAAGAATTGAAGAGGGACTATGCTCATGTCGATGCTGCCACGATGTGGTTCGTTAAAAATCCAGAATGGTTTGATGTAATCGTAACGGAAAATCTTTTCGGCGACATCATCACCGACCTTGGTGCAATGATACAGGGCGGCATGGGGATCGCTGCCGGCGGCAATATTAACCCGGAAGGTGTCAGCATGTTTGAGCCTATCGGGGGATCCGCTCCCAAGTATACTGGACAGAATGTAATCAATCCGATTGCCGCAATTTTTGCTGCAAGCATGATGATGGAAACTCTCGGCGAAGACGAAATAGCCGGAAACATCGAGAGTGCCGCCGCAAAGGTGATGCAGGAAATGAAATCAATGAGTGCCGGCAGGATGGGAATGTCGACAACACAGGTGGGTGACAAAACAGCCGAATACTGCATATAACTTGTATTTTATTGATATTAGTCAGAGGATTTTATGCCGGTTGAAAAATATACGCTGAAACAACTGAAAGAATTAATTGAAAACGGGAAAAATTATAAACTTTTAAAACCTTTTTTGGTTAACAACCAGGTGTTTATCAATGTTGAAAAAATATTGACGCCGAAGGATATACAGAAGCTGGAAGATAAAATCTACGGTGAAATTGAGGTTTTGCCCGCAGTGGCCCATGAGGCGGACAACCAGGTTTTAAAATTCGTAATTTCCGGTGCCATTGAAATTTTGAAGCATTCTTCCCTTTTTAAGGTCAATGATGTGCATCATCTTGATTTTGAAAAACGCAAGGAGTGCGAAAAAATATTAACCGGGATAATAAGCAGGACCCCACATCTGGCCGATTATCTTTTAAAGCTTTACAGGCACTCGAAAAAGCTTTTCATTCACTCCATAAATGTGGCCATTATCGCCACAGTGATCGATCTGGGAATACAGCAAAAGCATGCTCATCATGACGGCTTGAGGACAGAGGTGCTTCTTACCGCATCATTGCTTCATGACATAGGCTTTCTCTTTCTTCCCAAATCAATGACAGAAAAAAGAAGGATTGAATATTCCGATGAAGAAAAGTCCGCCTATTTAAAATATCCGGCAGCAAGCAAAAAGATTGCACTTTCTCTCGGTGATGAGATAAGAAAAAAATCGGCTGAAGTAATTTGCCAGCACAGGGAAAGACTGACCGGTGACGGTTTCCCCGATAAGATGAAGGGCAGCCAGATTGACGAGCTGGCACTGATAATCGGCATTGCCGATGAATTCGATCTTATGATTGCCGGCGAGATGAGCACTTCCCAGAAGTCGCCTTCGGAGGTTATGAGCAGGATGTCAAGGATGGGGGGGATATTCGGGGAAGCGGTGGTTGATTCTTTTTACACATGGTTTAGATATCTTAAATGATATTCGGCTAAAAAAAAATTTTTGAAACTGCAAGGGAACATCGTGACAGGGGATTTTTTAAAAAATGTTATCTTTTTTTGAAAAAAAAACGGTTTTATTTTTTTTTATTGTCGGCATCATCGTATTTAAAGGCCGAGTTTCTTCTTTTGTTCGGTGCATTCCTCGTTTACAACGACAGTTTTAAAAGGGCGCTTATATATCTTAAAAAATCACTGCTTAATTCTTCTATCGATCATAACGAGGCTTTATACTATATCATCAAGTCGTATATCTGCCTTGGTGATGGAAAAAATGCAAAGTATTATTTTAACAGACTGAGTGAGAGGATCACGAATCCGTTGTTCTTCCTGTTGTCATATTACGGCTGTATGAAAAAAGGTTTTGATGTTACTGTCGACATGGACCTGCTGGATGACATTAATAACACATCTCATTCCAATGCCGCAGATGTCGTCTCCGAGGCCGTATATCTGTTGTTGGGCAAAAATTACGATGCCGCTTATGAATTAATAGAGAAATTCAAAAC
>JBJKSS010000012.1:0-2516 GCA_046703745.1 Spirochaetota bacterium | reverse complement strand
TAATAGAATACGACTTTAAAATCGTCTCTTTCAAGATCGGCAATGAATATTACGGCATAGATATCATGTCCGTCAAGGAAATACTGAAGGAATCAAGGTTCACAAGGGTACCGAATACACTGGATTTTGTTATAGGTGTATATAATTTGAGAGGCGATATTATCCCTGTGATAGATCTGGCGGTTATGTTCAATCTCAAAAAGAAAGAAGAAACTTCCGAAAAAAACAGGATAAAATCCATAATCGTCATAAAGGTTGAAAACCTTTTGATAGGCCTTGTTGTAGAACAGATTTTAAGGGTTATTCCCTTGAGAAAACAGGATATACAGCCTCCGAGCCCCTTGCTCGGCTCGATAAATGAAAGATACATAACGGGTGTTGCAGAAATCGATGACAAACTTTTTGTCATATTCGATACCGATGAAATATTCAGTGCAAAGGAAAAGTCCAGGAAAGAAGTTTTCATGCAAAACTCGGACCTCACCGAGGAATTCTTTACTTATTTCTGCAACCAGGTAGAACAGTTATCCGACATACATATAAACGAATTCAACAGGGCCGCTTTCAGACAGTTGTTCGGCCGTTATGCCCAGGAAAACAACCTGACAGACATGTCTTCACTGAGCAAGGATCATTCCGACAATCTTGTAAAAAGCTTTTATTCCCAGCATACCGGGGAACTTTGGAAACAGCCGTTTGCCGACCAGTTTAACGGCCAAGTTTTGAAAGAACTTGAAAAGATATGTTCCGACGAAATAAGGGTGCTCGATATAGGATGTTCCCACGGCCATGAGGCTTTTTCACTGTATTTTGCAATCGACAGGCATTTTGAAGGCATTCATATCAAAATGGTAGCGGCAGATGTCAACCTTTCCAGCATTACAAATGCTTCAGGATTTGAAATTGGAAAAACCGAAATACCGAACTGGATAAACAGGGACAAATATTTCATGAAACTCGACAATGAAACGTACAAAATCAAAAAGGAAATTAACAACAAAATATATTTCGAATTTCATGATGCCAAAAATATTTCAAACTACAACAGGCAATTCGATATAGTCGTTGCAAGGGATCTGAGCCTCAATTTGAATGAAGAAGCTTACAGGACCTTCCTGGACGATATTTCAAAAAAAATCGTATCAAACGGATTGCTTGTAATCGGGGACAATGAAGCAATCATCAAAAATCCTGACTTTGAAAAAGCCGGTGATAAAAATATTATTTTTTATAAAAAGAAATAGGAGAATATCTTGAGAGTCGAATACATCAATCCATTTGCGGATTCTGCCGTGGAAATATTGAATACCATAGGCATCAAGGAAATCAAAAGAGGCGAAGTCTACATGAAGACTTCCGCAGTAAAGTCCATGATGGGAATTACATTAATTATCGGATTGGCGGGACAGGTCAAGGGCCGTGTAATACTGAATATGGACAAGGTCACAGGGCTAAACATAGCCTCGCTCATGAATTCCGAAAAGCTCACGGAATTCAGCGAACTTACATCCGGCACTTTGACGGAACTTGCCAACATGATAGTCGGCACCGCTGTAACCAAGCTTCATAATATCGGGTACAAATTCGATATTACACCCCCGGCTATGGTAATCGGTGATAATCTGAAATTATCCGACAGGGAGATGGACTCCCTGATAGTCCCGCTGTCGACTTCGGAAGGTACCATTGATATCAATGTTGCAATCAAGGAAGACATACTCTGATTTGAACATTGGCGATATATTTAAATACGCCTTTTTTGAATGAGAAGGGAAATCTTTAAAAACTTTGGTTTACGGTTTACTGATATAAAAATGACCTATGTTTGCGCGTTTAATTCATTTTACAAAAACCGGATGAAAATAATTCTGTCGGGTATTATTTTGTTGTTCTTTTTAGCCGGCTGCAAAACCCTTCTAAATAACAACAAAGTACCACAAAAAGCCCAGTTTGAATTCCTTGATTTCGGATACAACATTGATCCGGACAGATCCGTGCAGGGCAAAAACGGATTTTACCGGCTTGAGTATGATTTTACAATCAGGTTCAGGAATAAAAACGGCAATTTTACCGTTGATTATGAATTAAGCGGTGATGACGGCACCATGCTTCTTAAAGGAAAGAATGTCACCCCTCTGCTTTCTGAAAATGGCACATATCTCATAAGGAAAAAAGCAAGGAACCAGTTTTTATTCAACAGGATAAAATATAACATTACGGTCAGGTTTGATAATGAAACAAAAAATTTCTCCGATGTGTATTACAACGAAAATTTGCCCGACCTTACCGGATTTGAAATCGGGCCGGTCATAACAACCGGAACTTCGGGAAAAAACAATGTAAACCTGAATGTAAAATTTACCATTGACAATTGTAATATCATAAAATGGATCCACGTAATACCTCCCTCAATGGATTTCTACTGGAACATCCCCTGTACCGTTGAAGACGGCAAAATAAATGCGGGTGCCCTGTTTTCTGAGCATGACAAAACCTATATTGATAACGGTGATTAT
>JBJKSS010000011.1:0-8043 GCA_046703745.1 Spirochaetota bacterium | reverse complement strand
TTTCTGATGAAAATTATGAAATATTTGTCAGTATTGCCAGTTATTGGGAAATAATAATTAAATTAAGTTTAGATAAACTGATTTTGGATATTCCCGTTGAAAAATTATTTGAAGAAGCCGATAAATTAAACTTTAAAATAATTAATATCCAAAAGGAACATTTGCTTATTTTAAAGAATCTTGCTTTTATTCATAAAGACCCGTTTGACAGAATGATTATTGCACAGGCTATTTCAGAAAAAATGAAAACCATATCAGCAGATTCTTGTTTTGAAAGCTATAATATCGATTTAATTAAAATTTAAATATAGTGATTAATCATTTATTTTATCATGGAACCGATTATGAATCTTGATAATTATCCGTACAATCGTTATAATCCTCTTAAAATATTATAAAAAAATAAAGGAGAATCAAATATGCCGGTTTTGATAACAGGCGGCGCCGGGTACATCGGCAGCCACACGGTGAAAGAATTAACAGAAAAAGGCGAGGATGTCGTGGTATACGACAACTTGAGCTACGGCCACAGGGAGTCAATAAAAGGCGTAAAACTCGTAGTTACCGATCTTGGCGACAAGAAGGCTCTTGACAGAACCATGAAGAAATTCAAAATAGATTCGGTTATCCATTTTGCCGCATTCATACAGGTCGGTGAATCTATGGAAAATCCGCTGATCTACTACCAGAACAACGTTGCCAAAACGCTCACACTTCTCGAAGCCATGAAAGATAACGGAGTAAAACGGATAGTCTTCTCATCATCCGCCGCAGTCTACGGCAATCCCGAAGAGTCCCCGATAACGGAGAATTGCCCCAAAAATCCCACGAGCGTTTATGGCAGGACGAAACTCATGATGGAAGATTTCATGAAAGACTTTGCAGCAGCGTACGGAATGTCGTACATCGCATTAAGATATTTCAATGCGGCGGGGGCGCATGAATCCGGAACCATCGGAGAGTCACACAGTCCGGAGAGCCATCTTATCCCCATAATACTCGGAGTTGCGCTCGGCAAAAGGGATTCGTTCAATGTTTTCGGCAGCGATTATCCTACCCCGGACGGCACATGCGTGAGGGACTACATTCATGTGACTGACCTTGCAAACGCACATTACCTCGCATTAAAACATCTTGAGAATAACGGCAAGTCAAACGTATTTAACCTCGGCAACGGCAACGGATTCTCCGTGCTTGAAGTGATTAAAACTGTCGAGAAGGTTACGGGTAAAAAAATAAAATACAACATGTCGGACAAAAGGGCCGGCGATCCGGCGGTGCTTGTCGCAAGCTCAAAAAAGATAATCGATACGCTCGGCTGGAAGCCCGCTTACAACTCCCTGGAAAAAATAGTGGAAACCGCATGGCACTGGGCAAAGAACCATCCAAACGGATATAAAAAATGAATGACAAAATTTCAGGCTTCATGGCATCTGCGGAATGCAGCAAAATCTTCAAGGATTTTTACGGTACAAATCCTCTCATCATACGAAAACAGAAAAAACGCTATGCCGAAGCAGCGAAACGGTTCATCAAACTCTTCGGGCGAAAGGATTATTCTGTTTTTAACACGCCGGGCAGGGCCGAGATTATCGGCAATCACACTGATCACAACCTCGGCAAGGTAGTTGCGGGAAGCATCACGCTTGATGCCATTGCAATTGCATCGGCTAACGGCCTTGACAAAATCAGGATCCATTCAGAAAATTACAAAAAGACTTTCGTGGTAGAACTGGAAAACCTCCGCCCTGCCGAAAATGAAAAAGGCACGACCGAGTCGCTTATCAGGGGAGTCGCAGCGGGTTTCAGGAAACACGGTTATAAAACAGGCGGTTTTGATGCATTCATAGACAGCGAGGTGCTCCCCGGCTCCGGCTTGAGCTCGAGCGCCTGTTTCGAAGTACTCGCCGGCACAATAATGAACGGCTTGTTTAACGACATGAATGTGCCGGCCGTTGAAGCTGCAAAAATCGGACAATTTGCTGAAAACAATTACATGATGAAACCCAGCGGGCTCATGGATCAGCTCGCCTGCGCCTGCGGAGGGATAATAAAGATAGATTTCAGGAAAAGAGAAAATCCGGATATCCGAAGCATCAGTTTCAACCCGGCTGATTCCGGTTATTCGCTTGCCGTGGTTGATTCAAAAGGGAGCCACGAAAACCTCACACCCTGTTATGCGTCCGTGCCGGCAGAGATGAAGGAAGTGAGCCGATTTTTCAAAAAAGACGTTTTGAGAAAGATCGATTACCGGAAGTTCAAAAAAAACATCAGGAAGCTTTCCGCAAAACTCGGCGACAGGGCAGTGCTCCGCGCCATGCACTATTACGAAGAGAACCTCCGTGTCGATGAATTAATGGAAGCAATGGGAAAAGAAAGCATAGAAAATTTTTTGTCGGTGATAAACCGGTCGGGAACATCTTCATGTATTCTCCTGCAGAACTGCTCTGTCCCCGAAAACTCCCGTGAGCAAAAACTTTTGCTTGCCCTTGCCATGACAGGGCTTTTCATTAACGAAGCAGGCAGCGGGGCATGCAGAGTGCATGGCGGCGGATTTGCGGGAACCATACTGGCTTTCATTCCGACTACAAAAATGAAATCTTACAGAAAAATAATAAAACCTGTATTCGGAGACGATGCACTTAAAATCCTGAATATAAGAAACACGGGAACGGTTAAGCTTATATGACGATCAACTGAACCTAAAAAGATCAAAAATTATTAATTGAACTTTTTTGGTTCAATTAAACCTGTTTCTACTAAAAGAGTTCATTTAATAAAAAAAATATTTTTGTAAAAAGCGGTAAGAAAATGAGCATCAAATTAATTTTTTTCGATCTGGACGGCACACTCGTCGATTCACTTAAGGACCTAACGGCTTCGCTCAATTTCGTTATGAATAAATACGGCTTTGATCCGTACACCGAGGATGATGTCAAAAAATTCATAGGCAGCGGAGCAAGAGAATTAATCAGAAAAAGTTTTTTAAGCAAAAACGTTTCTGTAAGCGAGGCGCTAAAATTATTCATCACGCATTATACCGACAATTGTACGGTAAATACCGGGCCGTACGAAGGTGTTGTGGAAACACTCGAAAAACTTGAAACAATAAATATAGTCTTAACCAACAAACCGCTTGTAATGAGCGAAAAAATAATCGATGCACTGGATTTAAGAAAATTTTTCAGAGAAATAATCTCGCCGGAATCATTCAACGTAAAAAAACCCGATCCACTTCCTGTAAATGCAATTCTTGAAAAGTACGGAATTACAAAAGAAGAAGCCATCATGATCGGCGACAGCAGTGTTGATGTGGAATGCGGCAAGCTTGCCGGGATCAGGGTAATAACGGTAAACTACGGGTTCGCAGATATTGAAGAAATAAAAGAATCTTACAAAATCATCAAAAACTTTAAAGACATTTTGAATATAATTAAATCGTAAAATTATATTGATTTTTTTGGGATACTTTTGTTATAATTATAATAATTTATGATTAGTATTTTGCTGGTATTTAAATCTTGTTTTAACTCACACATTTACTTCCGTCTTTTTTAAAGGATTACAAAAATTATGAAACAAACCGATGGTTTTAATCCCAAATCCATAATCAACAAGCTAGCCGTCACAAAAATCGAGACAGATATTTCAAGCCTGGATGAAAACCAGGTTAAACTCGTCAAACTGTTAACCAAATCGGTAAAAATAATTGATGAAATATACAGACTGCAAAAACATCCCGATAATATTGTTTTAAAAGAAGAAATAGATTCGTCCGACGACCCATACCTCCAGCTTTATTTTAAAATAATGGCCGGGCCGCTCGACCAGTTTAACAATGACGAGCCTTTCATTGAAAAGATCAAAAAATCAGACAAGGCAAATTTTTATCCGCATGACCTGACCATTAATGATTGGGAAAAATACCTGTCGAAAAATTCATCGCAAAAAGACGATCTTGTTTCCCCGTACACAATGATCGTGAAGAATAATGAAGAATTAACTCCAGTGAAGTACTCGGAATATTTCAGGAAAGACCTCTCGAAGATAATCAGGCACCTCAAGGAGGCCCTGGAATTTTCTGAAAATATCCTGCAAAAATCATACTTTGAGAGCCTGATAAATGCATTCACCTCGAATGATTTTGCCCAGGCCGACATACAATGGATGCAGGTGAGAGACAATGACATATTCATACTGATGGGGCCGCATGAATTTTATGACGACAAATTCCTCGGTTACAAATCGAGTTTCACCGGCATTGTGGGAATAAAAAACAAAAATGAATTTTCGAAGCTGGAGCTTATTGAAAAAAACCTCGACCTCCTGGAGGCGCGTCTCCCGATTGACAAGCCGGTCAGGCCCCAGAAACTGAGCGATTATTCCAGAATAGAAATAATCGATGTGATTTACAACAGCGGGGACGCAAGGTACCCGATACCGGCAATAGCCTTCAACCTCCCCAATTCACAGAAAATCAGATCCGAATACGGCAGCAAAAAAATACTTCTTTACAATATCATCGATGCAAAATTCAATTCGATAATCATGCCCATAGCCGAGAAAATTCTCGATGATACCAAAATTGAAAAGGTTACGTTCAACGCAAATTTCAACCTGATCCTTATGCATGAAATCAGCCACGAACTGGGCACGAAACTTTTAAAAGATTCCGACGGTAAACTCAAGGAGATGAATTATTATCTCAAGGATCTCTACCCGATCCTTGAAGAATCAAAAGCCGATGTTATGGGCATCCACCTGCTGATAATTCTCATAAAGGAAGGGCTCGTAACGGATTCTTCGCTCCCGCAGGTCTATAAAACATACCTCATCAATCTTATCCGTGCACTGAGGTTCGGCATAGAAAACGCCCACGGACTTGCCAGCCTCATACAGATAAATTTCCTGACACTCGAGGAAGTCTTCATCTTCAAGAATTATGACGACCTGATTACAATCGACTATCATCAGTTTGAAAAATCAATTGAAAAGCTTCTTACCATTATCCTTGCTCTGATCAGCGAAGGCAATTATCAAAAGGCCGATAATTTCATAAAGGAACATTCAAAAATGAGCAAGGATATTAAAAACGTTCTGGACAGGGTCAGCGGGCTGCCCATCGACATACTGCCATGGTACCCCAAATCATCTGAAAAAAAACCCTTGAATAAATGATAAATTTATTTTTTTATATCTTGTTGTTTACTATTGGGTCATAATAGAATATATTTATTTTATTAAAATAAAAAAAGGAGATAATTATGGATGAAAAATTGAAAGAAAGCCTCAGCAAGGCATTAGATAGCGGCAAAGATGCAATGACGAATCTTAAGGCAATAATAAAAAACATAACCAAGGATGCTATGGAAAAATCCCAAAAAGAAGGCGAAGATGTCAAAACTTCCGCCCAGAATCTTTTCAAGGAAATAGTCAATGCACTTGGTGTCCTGGGGAAAGACACTAAAAATTATCTTGCGGCTGCCATGGAAGGCGTGAAGGAAGGCCTGAAGGAATCATCCACGCAGGATAACAACCTCATCAAGGCCCTGGGGTCATCGCTCCTTGACAGCCTGAAAAACCTGGGCGATGCAGGCATTTATGTAACAAAGGAAACGGCAAAAAACCTTTCCACACTCATCGAGGAATATTTTAAAAAGAAAAAAGACGAAGGCGATGACAAAAAAAACGATGATAATCCAGATGAATAAACATTAAGGCCATCATTTATAATCTAAAAAAACCGGCTTTCCCTGCCGGTTTTTTTTGTCAATCAAATTTAATAATTTATAAAAAATTGCAATTTGCAAAAAATGCGGGACAAGACAAACAAAAAAGAGCCTTCTTTTGCAAGAAAGCTCTTTGATTTATTCAAAAAGTCGATTAACCCAAGTAAACTTTTCCTTCTTCATCGATATTCAATATTGTTTTGCATTCCGAACATCTGAATTTTCCGGCCTTGCCCGCCTTGAGAGGTTTTTTACAAATCGGACATTTAAATATTTTCGGAAAAACAACCTTGGTTTCCTGGGACTGGGCCTCAGCCTGTGAGCCGGCAAGTATCGCCCTGGCTTCATCGATGCTTGATGTAATATTGAAAAATTTGGAAAACCCCAGGAGTTGAAAAACCTCGTATACTTTCGGCTGCAAAAACGCAAGTACAATATTGCCGTTTTTCTGTTTAACTGTTTTTAAAAATGAGGTAAAAGCACCTATGCCGGTTGAAGATACATAGTTAAGTTCACTGCAGTTAAAAAGAATCTTGATAAAACCGCTTTCAATAAGTTTGTTAACTTCTCTTTGAAAATCAGCTGAATTATAAGTATCCAGAAAACCCTTAAGACTTAACAAAGTCAAATTTGAGTCATTAGAATCTTTTTCAACCTGCATTTTCAATGAATCTTTAATAACTACTGTATCTTGACTCATAAGATATACCTCATCTTAAATTTTATCTAAATTATAAATAAAATTCGACACAATGTAAACAATATTTAAGTAAAAATTAAAAAAATTTCTTTTTTCGCATCTTTTCGATCTCGTACTGGGCACTTGCCAATTTTGCAATCGGCACCCTGAACGGCGAACATGATACATAATTCATTCCGATTTTTGCACAGAATTTAACTGTATTTGGTTCACCGCCGTGTTCACCGCATATACCGATCTCAAGATTTTTGTTGACATTCCTGCCTGTCTTGATTGCCATATCCATCAGCTTGCCGACACCTTCCTGATCCAATACCTGGAACGGGTCTTTTTCATAGATGCCCTTAGCAACGTATTCCTTGAGGAATCTGGCAGAGTCATCCCTAGAAAAACCGCATGTCATCTGCGTAAGGTCATTTGTACCGAATGAGAAAAACTGTGCAACACCGGCGATTTCATCTGCGGTTATTGCAGCCCTTGGCACTTCGATCATTGTTCCAAGAAGAACCTTCACATCAACACCGGACTGTGCGATTTTTTTGTCGATCATTGCCTTTGCCTTATCAACCAGCATCTTGAGTTCATTGACCTTGCCGACCAGCGGGAACATGATTTCAGGTATAACTTCAACTCCCTGTTTTTTAACTGCTATGGCTGCATCAACTATTGCATTGATCTGCATTTCAGCGATTTCAGGATAAACGATTGTTAACCTGCATCCCCTGAAGCCGAGCATCGGGTTGAATTCATGCAGCTCGCTGACCTTCTGTTTGATCACCTTGACATCAACTTTAAGGGAAGTTGCAAGCTGTTTTTGCTCCTTGTCCTCATGCGGAAGGAATTCGTGTAACGGCGGGTCCAAAAGTCTTATGATAACCGGGCAGCCTGCCATTTCCTTGAATATGCCCATGAAATCTTTTTTCTGCATCGGTTCGAGTTCTTTCAATGCCTTGACCCTTGCATCAACGGTTTCCGCAACGATCATTTTTCTCATTGAAAGTATCCTGTCGCCTTCAAAAAACATGTGTTCTGTCCGGCAGAGTCCGATACCGACTGCACCAAGTTCTCTTGCAAGTTTTGCTTCCTTGGGCTTATCTGCGTTGGCCCTGACCTTCATCTTGATGAACTCATCTACCCAGCCCATGAATTTGCCGAAGAAACCTGACAATTGCGGATCTTCGGTTTCAAGTTTTTCCTTTATAACCTCGCCGGTAGTGCCGTCCATTGAAAACCAGTCCCCCTGTTTGATTATAACGCCATTGGGTGCCTTGAACAGTTTTTTTGCATAATCTATCTGCAAGGTGCCGCAGCCTGCAACACACGGTTTCCCCATCTGTCTTGCAACAACTGCTGCATGACTCGTTGCACCGCCTCTCGCTGTAAGGATACCTACAGCCGCATTCATTCCCTTGATGTCTTCGGGAGATGTTTCTATCCTGACCAGTATCACCTTTTCACCTTTTGCACCGAGCTGTTCGGCTTCGAGTGCGGTGAATACAGCCTTGCCCACCGATGCACCCGGGCTTGCATTCAAACCTTTTGCCATTACGGTTCGTTTCTGGCCCGATTTGAATGAAGGATGGAGCAGTTGATCCAGTTGAGCGGGTTCAACCC
>JBJKSS010000010.1:0-3497 GCA_046703745.1 Spirochaetota bacterium | reverse complement strand
AAGCTGTAATACCGGTTTCATCCCAAGCAGAGCCGTTCCATCTGTATATATAAACTTTACCCTGACAGACTTTTCCCTTGATTTCTTTATTCAATGCTCCTGCTGCAATTACTGTATTATCCCCGTTAAATCTGACACAATAGCCAAGCCAATCTCCTTCAGCCCCATCTTTTGAAGTAATGCTTGTTTCTTCAATGTTAATTAATTTTGACAATTTTTTTCTCCTCCTAAAAATAATTTATTTCAAATTTTATTGTTTTAATCAACTGACAATAAAGCAATCGTTTTTAACTGGCCGCCCGGATAAATTGCAACCGCTGCAAAAATAAGGAACACAGGTTTTTGATTGCTCAAAGGCCATTTTTCACAACATTAACTCCCTGTACGCCGTATTTTTTTAATACATTTTCAATGATATGTCTTCTTCATTATATTTTTATATTTCATTAAATTATCGATAATTATACTCTTTTGCCCGGAAAATACAATTCCAAATCCGGCTCTCAAATATACATATCACTTTAGTGTTTAAATATAGATTCATATTGCCCGAGTTCTAAATTCCATTTGAGATAATATGATTCTGTTTGTCTTGTACCTCTGCCTTTATCTTCTACTGTCTTGACAATTAAATCAAAAAAGCCATTTGTTTTATGCATGGAAACCGAAACAGTGCTGTTATCAAAATATGTCCCCTCCTCTTCATCCGTATCAGATTCAAAAGTAACCAGGTTAGAAATCATTTTAATTTTTTTGTCTTCTACGCGGAACAAATATAATATTTCAGACTCTTCACTTCCTCCATTAAAAAATCTCAAAAATTTCTGCCTTATACCAACAGCATACTCATTATCACGGATTTGATAGGGAGCCAAGTCCAATTTAAAACAGCTTTCATCATGAATATCCGCATGCCAGGCATCAGTAAGATCATTCATTAATTCAACTCTTTTAAAAGCCAACACATTAAATTTATTTTTATCTCTTTTAATAATGGAAATTTCAACGGGTACTTTATCTAAACCCAAATTATCCCACCAAATTTTGTGCGCATTATTAAGATCCTTATACTTTTGTGGAAGAAGCATCAGTGCCATAACCCAAGTGTCATTGTAATAATTCCATTTCTGAACACGACAATACCCTATGGACAGATCGTCACCTGAAGGATTTTTTTCTCCAAGAGTTCCATCTTGTTCATTATATTTCGGATGAAGCAAAACAATAAAAGTTTTCTGAAGTGATTCCTGGGATACTGCATGAAAAGCAAAAAGAAAATAAATTAAGTATATCAATTTTTTTCCCAGCCCACATATCAACATATCAACATCCTGTTCAATTGTTCCATTATATCAGCAGGTGCCTGTTTCAACGATCGTTTTTGAATTTCTTTATAAATTTATTCATATCTTCGATTTCTGATATTATCTCGGGAATTTTCATCAAATCAACACCTGAGCAGATAAAGGTTTTTGATTTCATTTCATTTCCGGACATAAGAGAGACCAATCCCCTTGCAACAGCAATGCGTGTCTCGCCAAATTCAGGTACTGCTTTATCAAAAACTGCAATTAAAGCCGGAAGAATCGGATCAATGTCGTGCTTGTTTTTCTCGGCGATATTGTCAATTTCAGAAATTGTTCCGAGGCGCACACTTTCGTTTTCATGACTGATAAATGCTTCAATTTTGCCCCATTCTTTTTTTAACCAGTAATAGTTTGTTAAAACCATTGCCGCAAAACCCTTTTTTGAACAATATTTGTTAATCGATCCATCATCATTGTCAGCTTCAAGAATTCTCTGCAGCACAGACAGGAATGGCTCAACCTCATCAGCCGTTTTTGCTGAAGTCATGGCCCTGACAGCTAAACGCCCCTGTTGTCCGGGACGAACCACAAATGTTTTCAATTCATCTATTTTTTTCTGATGAAAATAATGAAGGGCAACGGTATTAATTGCTTCTCCACCAATTGATGAATCTCCAATTTTGGCTTTCATGTTCAATAAATGCTTTGGCAATCTTGCATCATCAAATAATTGCTGCAGGGAAGGCAATGCATGTGTAATATCTATGCCTTTAAGTGCAGCTCTTTTAAGCGCCTGAACCGAAAGATAAAGTATTTCCACATCATCACCTGTAAGAAGCCTTGAGATCAAATTAATAATATCTTCATCAAATATTTCTATATCCGAATCCAATAATCTGCAGAGTCCGGCATATATTGAATCTGCTTTCTGACTTTGAAGCCATTCGATAACTATGCTTTTTTTTTCTTCATCCACTTCTTTCCTCTTTTTATACTGACAATTGTTCAAATTGTCAGTATATACCTTAAAAGCCAATTATTGTAACTAACAGTATGATCATTAATTAACCACCGTAAAAAGCAGACAAACTCGCTGCTTTTAAGTATATAACACTTAAGCCTCCTCCGCATGAAGCAGAAGAAGCTTAAGATTTTATCTAAACTGACTATATGGAGTATAAATCAGCCAAAAATATTGCTGGCTCAATATTCAACTGTTGTATAGCTTGCCCGGCCCTGTTAGCTCAATAGTTTCAGCGTAGATCGTAGAGCCAGATGCATATCCCATATAACAAACACAATTATGCCTAATTTGTTGGTTGTAGTGTAATTGGCTCATGATATGGATGAACTACTTTTCTTGCTTCCCGGTGCAGTACAGGATGAAGCAAAAGTTATGGATAGTGTTATGAGGCATGCAATAAAAAATAACATTGTTTGTTTTTTTTATGTTTTTGTTTTTCTCCTGTAAAATTATAACCCCTATTTGGGAAAAAACTGAAATTATTATTTTTTTATAGTCGTTAAATATTTATAAATATTGCGATTTTTTTTTAAAAATTAAAAATAGTATTTTTATATAATAAAACAAGTGGAAACTTGAAATATAACTTTACTTTATACATAAGAGTTTTTCATATATAGAATTTTGACTGGAAATATTGCACTTTTATTAAAAAGGAATTAAGAGGATTATGTGGATGGAAGAAATGTGAAGTGATTGAATTATCAATAATGCCAGATCATATACTTATAATAATTGATATACCACTCAAAAATTCGGTATCAGAAATATTGGGGATGTTAAAAGGCAAAACAGCAACAAAATTAATTAAGAGTTTTCAAGGATTAAGGAAAAGACCATATTGGGGAAATCATTTTTGGAGTAGGGAATATTGTGTAAGTATGATAGGTATTGATGAAGAAAAGATAAGAAAATATGTGAAAGATCAAGAGGATAATGAGAGTAGGGAAGGAGAAGAACAGCGTGGTCCAAGCCTCTTTTAGGGGCACCTCAAGCCACCAGCTCTGGGGGGGGGGTAGTTGACTTTATTTATTTGTCTTTTGTTCGATAATAAATTAAGAATAAATTTAAGAATAAAAAATAATTAAAGGAGAATTCTCCATGCAAAAACTGATTGATGATTTCAAGAAGATTATGGCTATCAAGTTTTTCAGTCAGAGCACACA
>JBJKSS010000009.1:0-2931 GCA_046703745.1 Spirochaetota bacterium | reverse complement strand
ATCAGGATGATATTGAAACAGAGTTAAAGGAATTCAAGAATGAAGTTTATCTGTATAAATCACTGGATGATCCGGAATTAAACAAAAAGATTTGTGAAATTTTAAAAAAACAGGATTATCTGATATTTTCCGGGAAAAAAGTGAAATAAACTCCCTGATTTGTAATCTAATGATTAAAAACAATTTCAAGGAGGCGTTTATGAACTTTCTGGTCAAAGTCAGGGTTAATATGAAGACTATGGGAGAATTCGGACAAAAATTAATGAAAAATGAGATGGACAGGAGCTGTATAAGGGGCGAAACCTATTGTCTTAAAGATGATCCGTCTGTGGGATACAGTATCTGGGAAGTAAAAGACCGCTGTGAATTTGACAAAAAATTCGGTCCATGGAAACAATTTTATGAAAGCACTGAAATAACTGAGGTTGTTTCTCCGAATGATGCCATGAAAATGCTGCTTGCAGGGAGCCGCTAAAAATTTCGGCTTTCTTGTTTTTTTGCGAAAAAAGCAAGAAAGCCTGTTTTTGAATGGGCAAAATAGCTGTAATTTTTTTTTCTTCATAATATTTTTGTCAGCCGGATGTTTGAAAAAGACATGGGACGGGTGTAAACATGTTTGGGGAATGCATTAACAGGGTGCAAATAAAAAATAATTATTCTTGTTAAAATACAAAAAAACCAGTAAATGTGATAAAATGTATTTATTATCAAAAAGGAACGGAGGATTGACATGAAATTGAAAACCGCTGTCATCACATCAATATGCATTGTCATATTTATTATTGTTTCTCATATAATCCAGTTTCTTCCTGTTATTGTAAGAGTTGATTTTCCACGTAATTTTTTTCTTTCATTTTCATTGATCACCGATTACCTGCTTCCTGTTATATTGCTTGTCATTCTCATCATGATTTACCATGATCTGAAAGCCCTGAATAACAGAACGTCTACAGGAAATGAAGAGGCAAAAAATGAAACGGAAACAATAAAGAGTAAAAGTATCGGAAAAAAATATTCTTTTAAAAAAATTACGCTTGTCACAATTATAGGGCTGCTCTCGATAAGTGCCCTGACCGGTATAATAATATTCGTTAACGGTGATTATGATGATTTCAAGGGAAAAATCCTGTTTACAACACTCTCTGTTGATTTTTTTTGCATGACGGGCCTGTGCAGTCTCGTCCTTTTTAACAGAAAGATAAATTTACTGACTCTGGTTACATCCCTGACCGGAATAATTGCTGCAATCACAGGATTCATATTTACAGTTATGTTTATCTGGGGTTTAATTGATGAATATGACAATTGGAAAACCCTGTTTTTTTTTCTTGCATTTTCATTTTCAATTTCACATATCAATCTTTTCCTTTTGATTGTTCCAAAGAATTCAATCGTAAGGACAATGCAGGCGGCAACGTCCGGTTTTATTATAGCGGTACTTATATTATTGCTTATCCTTATAAATGACAATTCAAACATGAACAGTGCCGCATTCTGGAAAATTTTCGGCACGCTCTGTATACTCGATGTACTTGGGACAATCGCAACTCCCGTGATAGACAAGATTGTGAAATAATTTTTTTAACCCTGACCGCTGCCTGATGTGTTTGTTATCAATAAACCGGCATAAAAAATCCGGAAACATTTGATGATTAATCCGTTATACTATTAATATTGGATTTTTTTAAAAAGTTTGAAGGAGGAATTAAAAATGGCAAAAGAAAAATCAAAAACGATTTTGATAACCGGTGTTTCCACAGGGATTGGCTACGGCACGGCAAAGGCATTCATAAAGCAGGGTTATAAAGTGTTCGGAAGCGTGCGAAAAACCAAAGATGCCGGGAGGCTCACCGACGAGTTAGGGCAGAATTTCATTTCCCTGATTTTTGATGTTACGGACGGCAAGGCCGTCAATCAGGCCGTGAAAACCGTTAAGCGGGAGCTGAAAAATGAAGGGCTGGGCGGATTGATAAACAATGCCGGCATTGCTGCCGGCGGGCCGCTGATGGATCAGCCCATTGAAGTTATCCGCAGCCATTTTGAAGTAAATGTGTTCGGTGCGATCCGGGTTACACAGGCGTTCCTTCCGCTGCTCGGAGCAGAGGATAACCATCCTTCTCTTCCCGGCAGGATAATAAACATAAGCTCTGTCGGCGGAGTCATAGCAGGGCCGTTCCTCGGTGCTTACCAGGGATCCAAATTTGCAATCGAGGGGATTTCGAAAGTATTGAGACGAGAGCTTCTTCTTTACGGCATCGATGTAATAGTCGTAGGGCCGGGTGCCGTCAATACTCCCATTTGGGACAAACAGGTTAATGTCGAAGTTTATAAAAAATCTTCATACTATCAATTCTTGAAAAAATTCAGCACCTATTTTATTGAGCGCGGCAAAAAAGGATTGCCCCCGGATTATGTCGGAGGAAAGATACTTGAAATATTCGAAACCGGAAAACCTAAGACCAGATATGCCATTGTGCCTGACAAATTTCAAAACTGGACAATACCCAGGCTGCTGCCTGAAAGGATTGCAGACAGGATAATCGGCAAACGGATCGGATTCATCAAATAATTTGCAGCCGGTATTTTTAATTGCACCCGGCCCTGCAAACGGTTACACATTTCATGCAGTATCTTAAAATTTTACGCGGGCCGTGAGGTATGTATTCTCCGCGGTTTTTGCGAAACGCCCTGCATGTCAAGCCCTCGAAACCTTTTGCAAAGGCACCGGCCGGGCAGTTTTTTGTGCATTCACCGCAGTCAATGCAAACCCTGTTTGTTTTTACCTTTATACTGGTAAACAGGCCGCAGTGCACTGCCGCTGCAAGCACCCTTAAATGCACCCTCGTGCCCCATTGCGGATGAAGGTAGAATGCGTTCCTGCCGATCCCGCCATACCCGGCCGCTGCCGCCACAAATCTAAATTGCAATCCG
>JBJKSS010000008.1:0-5296 GCA_046703745.1 Spirochaetota bacterium | reverse complement strand
CAAGTCTTACCAGGTTTATTCTTATTACCTTGATTCCCAGTCAAAATCCACATCACTTTTTGTGCACAGGAAAACCGGCCTGAAAAAAGAAATGGTGATGATGGGCAGCAATAATTATCTGGGGCTTACGACTCATCCCGATGTAATTAATGCAGCGGTTGAAGGTGTGAAAAAATACGGCACCGGCAACGGAGCAGGCGCAATGGTGGGCGGCACACTAGGCATTCACAGGGAACTGGAAGAGGCTCTTGCAGAATTCACCGGAAAGGAAGCCGTAATGATTTTTAATTCCGGCTATTCCACCAACCTGGGCTCAATATCGGGGTTGTTGAGGCCGCAGGATGCCGTGATTATCGACCAGTATGCCCATGCGAGCATTTATGACGGCTGCAATTTGAGCAATGCCAAGACACTGGTTTTCAAACATAACAGCGCCGGCAGTCTTGAGCGCATTCTGAAAAGGGTTAAACTGGCCTATTCCGGAATAATGATAGTGGTTGACGGCATTTACAGCACGGATGGATCCATAGCGCCGTTGGAAGAAATCACGAAGCTGGCAAGACAATACCAGTGCAAGGTGATGGTTGATGAGGCCCATGGACTCGGGATACTCGGTGAAAAAGGCGTGGGGGCCACGGAATATCTCGGGCAGATTGACAATGTTGATATGATAATGGGAACAATGAGCAAATCGCTTGCGGGAGTGGGCGGGTTCGTTGCTTCAAGTCATGAAGTTATCGAATACCTGCGTTTTTACGCAAGGTCATATCTGTTCTCCACCAATGTGCCGCCCGCAGTGGCTTGTGCGATACTCAAGTCTCTTCAATTGATCAGGGATGACAGGAGTATAAGGGAACGGCTTGATTATAATATAAATTTGTTCAGGAAAAGGCTTCAGGGGCTTAACTTGAACATCGGCGACCCGAAGGCTGCAATAGTGCCGATTTTCATATCCGATATGAAGATACTGCTTGATGTTTCGGAAAAACTTTTTGACAGGGGCGTATTCCACAATGTGATGACATATCCGGCTGTGCCTATGGGAGGGTCACTCATAAGGTTTGGTATTATGGCTACTCATACGGAAAAAGAGCTTAATTTTGCCCTTGATGCGATTGAAGACATTTTGAAAGAAGTGAAAATAATCTGATGATGGATTGTGAAAATGCCGACGGTATTAAAAATCGGGCCTTACCGGTTATATTTTTTCAGCCATGAACCATTTGAACCTGTTCATATACATGTGGACAGGGAAAGGTTTTCTGCAAAATTTTGGCTTGACCCCGTGCAATTGGCAAAAAACGTCGGATTTAATGCAGCAGAAATTAGCAAAATTGAAAAAATAATAATTGAAAATGAAATAAAAATCAGGGAGGCATGGGATGGGTATTTTGGCAAAGATGTCAGATGAAAGAGTAAAGGACGTGCGTTTTACAGAATATGAAATGAGTGTGGAACTTATGGATGGAAGAACGATCTCCGTGCCCCTATCATGGTATCCAAGGCTTGAAAAGGCAAAAAAGGAACAATTGGAAGAATGGGAAATATGTGCAGGCGGTTATGGTATACATTGGGAAAGCATAGATGAAGACCTGAGTACCGAGGGGCTGCTTCTGGGGATACCGGCACCACAGGGACAGGTTGTTAAATAGCTGAATATGTATGTTGTCAATATGAATGCGTTCAAATGGTTAAAAAATAGATTAGTCCGGCAGCAATAATTTTTATAAAATGAAATATTTTACGATAATTTACCTCTTTATCTGCTATTCATCCGGTTTCGCCTGTTTTACGATCGGCATCCTGCTTTACCTTAAATACAGGCTTGAGGAAATAAAATATTTTCTTTATTTTTTTCTCACAATAACTTTCATAATAACGGTTATCGGGTTTAACTTTTACTACAAGTCGGTATTTTTTTTGAATGGGACCAATCTTTACAATCTGATTTTTTTCGGTTCGCTTTTGATCGGGGACAGTTTTTATATATATACTTTTCCCTATTTTATATTCAGGGTATTGAAGAAAAATTTCATTAAAAAACGCATGCTGGCGGCCATTGCCCTGCTTCCTGCCGTATCCTGTCTGATATTGAATGTAATTAATTTGTTTGCGAGGATAAGTTTTGATATTTTGAAGATTTCGGTTTATTTCGCCTGCCTTCTTCTCGTGGCATCAATCATATACATATTCTGCCTGATCCTTTATAATTTGAAGGGGCAGAATGATCCCCTGAGGAAAAAGGCCCTGAAACTGATTTTGTTTTTTATCGTTCTGTATTCCCCGTTTGCAGTTGTAGATTCTTTTTACGATTATTTCATGTTTATATTCAGGCATCTGCCGGATGGTTTTTCATTCTCGGCGCCTTATTATTTCATACTCAACCTGGTCTGTCTGTTACTGGCCGGGAGGTACCTGCTCGCGGGCAGGGCACCGGAGAGAGACCTTTCGGAAGTTGTACTGGACAAATATAATGTCACGGCCAGGGAAAGGGAAGTTGCAATTTTTATAATGAAAGGAATGTCGAACAAACAGATAAGCGACAAGGCATTCATTTCAATGACAACGGTAAAAACGCATATATACAATCTCTTTCAAAAAACCGGCGCCAGGAACAGGGTCGAGCTCATAAATATTCTAAAGGGGCAAAATTAATATGATTTACGATAAACCGGATTTTTATTCCAAAAAGGCGAAGGATCAGGGGTACCTTGCGCGAAGCGTTTACAAGCTGATAGAGATAAACGACAAATTCAAATTGTTCAAAAAGGGACAGAGGATACTTGATCTTGGGTGCGCCCCGGGCTCATGGACCCAGTATGTCTCGGGAATAGTCGCAGACAACGGACTTGTCGTGGGTATCGATTACAAGAGGATCGATGTATCGGCGAAGAACGTTGTTTTGATAAGCGGAGATTTTCTTTCTGCGGAATCACAGGATGAATTGAAAAAACACGGCAAATTCGACGGGATAATAAGCGACATGGCGCCCGACACCAAGGGAGACAGGGTAACGGACTGTTATGTTTCATCGGATCTTGTGAGGGAGGCTTTGAGGTTCAGCTATGATTTTCTTAAAAAGGGCGGATTTTTTGTCGCAAAGATTTTCCAGGGCGGCGATGAGAAGGAAATCATGGACGAGATGAAGAAGGCCTTTGGTACGGCAAAATGGTTCAAGCCCGCATCGTGCAGGAAAACCAGTTTCGAGATTTACATGATAGGCCTGGATTTCATCAAAAAACCTGAAATTGCCGAAGAAAACGACATCATGGATCTTGAGAATAACGACGGGACGATGCCCTGGTAATTTTTTTAAGCCGGTAAGCGCCCAGCGACAATGCATAACTTGACGTTGTGATTAAAACCAGGATCACCAGGAACCATGGCACCGGTATGGAATTAAATCCGAAGAACAGCACCAGTATACCGATCACAATCAAATGATAAAAATAGTTTATCAGTGCAAATTCACCCGGGAGCAAAACCAGCCTCGGGATTATTTTTTTTAATATCCCTTCTGCAAAATATAAAATGCCATAGATGAAAAATATGAAACCGGTTGTTGCGGCAAAACAGCTGGTCTTGTAGTTCCACAGATAAACGAAGAAAAAATCCGTTTTGAAATTTTTTATGAATAAGTTAGGTATTTCATAGCCTGCATTGAATATTCTTGAAAGCCCGAGCCGGCCTGTATCCTCGTAAAATATCCTGAATAATCCGTATTTGTAATTGAAAAACATGAATACTGCAAAACCGGAGAGTGCCAGACCTGCTGTAAACATGATTTTAAATCTACCGGGTAATTCCTCTGTAATGAGCCCGGCGAGCAGTCCCGTAAAACCGAAAATAATGGTAGGGCTCAGGGGCTCGAAGCCGTTGTTGAACGGAACTATAAAAATATTGAGTTTTTCGAGTATATAGTTTGCCAACAGAAGCACCAGAATAAGTATGGTAAGTGTAATTTTTTTGCGCGGGATGAATAAAATCAGGCCGGAGATTATCAGCAGGTAACCGATGGTATTGATAATGTTTGAGGCTGCGAGCAGATCGGGCAGTTGGAAGCCGTATTCCGCAAGGAACAGTATCGCGCCGCCGGCTATGAGTATTACGGCCCTTTTGACAAGGTGCATAAACAGCTTTCCTGTTGACCGGTGCCTGCCGCTTTTATAAACCAGGCTGATGCTGTATCCCGAAGCGAATAAAAACATGCCCGCGCATATCGGGACAAGCTGGTAAAGGAAGCCTATTATGCCCCTTAATCCGGAAGTCTCGAGGAATGCAAGGGCCGAGTGCTGGAAGAACATGTAGAGCAGTGCGATCAATCGTATGATATCAAGGTAAATTTTTCTATTTGAGTTGGTTTGCATGCGCCATTAATAGCAAATAAAGTTAAATTTGTCTTTACTATTAATAAAAATAATGTCATCATTAATATTATGAATGAAAATGACATAATAAATATGATCAACAGGGATAAAAGTCAAAACACCCCGCTCTTCGGTCAGGAAACCCTTAATAATATCCATAACAAAATCATGGATCGTCTGAAAGGCGGCGGAAGGAACAACGCTGAACAAAAAGTTTCTTCAAAACAGGAAATTATGGAAATGGTTGCAAAGGCCGATTACAAGCTGAGGGACTCGGTAAATACCCTTGCAAACATCCTGATAGAAATCAATGACAGGGAACTGGCTCTGTCAATTCTCGGTGAGCATATCCTCATGATGTCGGAGCTTTTTAAAAGTTTTGAATCCATTCCAGAACAAAAAAAATAATGCCGCGCATCATGGCTGTCGATTACGGCGATGCAAGGATCGGCATTGCATTGACCGACCCTTTACAGATCATATCATCAGGTTATAAAACTCTTTTGAACAACGCGAAAATATATGATAACATCCTCGAAATATGCAAAGACAGGGTTGTGGAAAGCATCGTGATCGGTATTCCTTTCAGGCAGGACAACTCGATAGGGGATGCTGCAAAAAAAGTGCTTCTGTTTTCAAAAAATCTGATCGAACATTTAAAATCTGCAGGGATCATTCTTCCGGTTTACGAGCAGGATGAGAGATACACAACCATCGAGGCGCATTCTGCAATGCGTGAACTGAAGGTCAGGAAAAAGAAGAAAAAGCACGTAGTAGATCAGATTGCCGCTTCGAGGATTCTCTCGGGTTTTTTGAATTCTTCCGGCAAGATACTTCTGGATGTCGAAAAATACCTACGATCAGTTTAATCATGAATAATGAAAAACCTTTGAATCTTAATCTTTTCGGACTTGCCTGGCCGATATTTC
>JBJKSS010000007.1:0-7132 GCA_046703745.1 Spirochaetota bacterium | reverse complement strand
TCATTTTATGTGGTTTCTTGGTGTACGACTCTGATGAGACAGGAATTCTTCTTGGTATTGATGGTGTGGGATACAGTTTTTTTGACGCCCATTGGACGCCATTATATAAAAAAAGAGGGCTTCACTGGCATGAGGAAAAGGCGGCGGAAAAAGTTTAAGGGATTAAGCGGTCATCCATGACCGCTTAATAAAAGCAACAAGCAAATTATTAAAAATCAGGCGTGAAGGATCACGCCTGATTTTTTTTTGTTCCTGAATATTTTAAAGACTTATTCTTAATATATTTAGAAAAAAATTCTTGCTATAAAAGAATAAATTAACTAAAATTGAAACCGTGCATTAACGAATTTTTTTATGATCAGAAAACGCCATTTAAGGCGATTTTAAACCACATAAGCACCGTTATCAGCAATACCGTAAAAATTTATTAATGGGAATTTAAGTAATGTCATTAAAATTTGAAAAAATTGAAATTGAAAGAATAAATGAAATTATTTCTATTTTAGTAGAAAAGGCAAAATATCTTAATTCCATAAACAAGACGATGTGGGATATTCATAAATTAACGAAAGAAAAAATTTTAAAACAATATAATAATCCATTATTATTCTTGGTAATATATGATGAGAAAATTCTAGGCTGCTTTATATTGATAGAAAAAGATGAAAAAAACTGGCCTGAATCTAAAGATGATGAAGCATATTACTTACATAGGTTAGTAGTGAGAACAGATTTTTGTGGGAAGGGATATTCAAAAAATATTATTGATTGGATTAAAGAATATGCAAAAAATAATAATAAAGATTATGTAAGAATTGATTATGATAAAAAAAGAGAATATTTAGATAAGCTATATAAATTAAATGGTTTCGTAGACGTCGGTGAATATGAGATACGCCCTGGATTGATATTAACAAAAAGTGAGTATAAAATTAAAAATCTGCGACACCGTATGTGCTGTCCCGACCGTCGGGGCCGGGATTTAAACAACCATCAAACTTAATTCCTCCCGGCAAGGAGGCAGGAGGCTTTGTTTTAAAGTTTGTTAATCGCGAACCGCAAATGGCAAAAAAATTTATTAAAACATCTTTGATTGCTCATCAATTAAAAATCATTATTAGTATTTGAGCGCTCGACTCGCTAAAACCGGCGTACCGTGATTAAATTTATCTTCACTCCCTTGCAAAAGTTCAATCGACAATCTATAAAATAAAATTTCTTAAAAATCATTATTTATTGACTTGAAACCAATTATTTCCTAAAATTAATATCAAGAAGGGTGGAATTATGAAAATAAAAATATCCGTATTGTTCGTTGTTGCTTTTTTAGCAACCCAGACATATTTATATGCGTCCACGGCGGATGATTATAACAAAAGCGGGCTGGTAAAATATAATAACGGCAGCTATGAAGATGCCATATCGGATTTTACGAAGGCAATCGATATTGACCCTGGTAATGCCGAGGCATATTTTAACCTGGGCAATGCACGGCGGGAGAAAGGTTATTACGACGAAGCGATCCAGGATTATTCAAAGGCAATAAAAATAAACCCCGGATATGAAAGCGCCTATTTTAACCGCGCTGCCATAAAGTATAACAACGGAGACTTTGACGGGGCCATATCGGATTTTACAATGGCAATAAAGATAAATCCCGATAAACCGCAAACCTATTTCATTCGCGGCAATGTAAAAAGGGACAAGGGAGATTATGACGGAGCGGTTTCCGATTACTCGAAGACCATTAATCTTGACCCCAATAATGCGGATGCATATTATAACAGGGGTTTTGTAGAATTCAACAAAGGCAACTATGATTTCACTATAATGAATAATTTGAAAAAAAATTCCATTAAACCAAATACCGGGGTGTCAGAAAATAATGATGATAACAATAATGCGGGGGATGATAACCACGGCCATAATGTAGAATACTATGATGCCATCAATGCATATATCAACGATTATAACGGTGCCATATCCGACTTTACAATGGCCATACAGATCAATCCGAATTACGGGAAGGCTTATTATTACCGCAGCCTGGCAAAAGAAAAATTAAATGATATGACAGGAGCGCAGGAAGATTTTAAGAAAGCACAAGAATTGGGATACGAATAGAGTTTTCACAAGCCTGTTGAAAATATCATCCCCACTTCTTGTTCAGGTCACGCATGAATTTGGTCTTTCCCAGTTTGTCCAGCTCTTTTGTAATATAGGCATAGCTGTCGCTGAAAAACTTTACTATCGCCTTCCAGACGGAATATGTAAAATCGCCGATGCCCTTGCCGAATTTCTGGACAGATTTAAAAAACTGGCTGTTGCCCGCCTGCTTTTTCCTGTTTTTATTTGACTTGAAGCCCATGGTTTTGGAATAACCCTTTGAATTTTTTTTATAATAGCTTGATGTTTTCTTTTTATTCTTGATTTTATTCCCCTGCATCGTTGTACAGGAAAAAAGCAGGGCAAAAATGATTACAATAGCCGTGATTTTCTTTAAATTCATTATTATCCTACCCCTTTATCAAAAATTAACATAATTAATTATATGCTTTATGGAAGGAAATGTAAAATAATATTTATTTTTGGGTTATTTTTCTTTACTAAAATTTAAAATAATGATATAAGATATGTTCTTATATTAGAATATTTTTCCTTCGGGGACAGGTGTGAATCCATACCGGCGGTAAAGCCCGCGAGCAGAGCACTTTTAGCAAGTGCATAGCATGAACCGGTGAAATTCCGGTGCCGACTGTACAGTCAGGATGAAAGAAGGAAATCCAATGCTTTAAAAAAAGCATTCCCGCCTTTATCCCCGAGAAAATACCGGGGATCCTAAAATGCACAAGAATGATCAGTATTACATGTCATTGGCCCTGCAGGAAGCGAAAAAAGGACTTGGTTTCACTTCACCAAATCCATTGGTCGGAGCGGTAATAGTAAAAAATGATAAAATACTCGCAAAAGGATTCCACAAAAAATACGGCACGGATCATGCGGAAGTCGATGCCATAAAAAAGGTCAGCAAGGTAAACCTGAAAAATTCCACGATTTATGTCAACCTCGAGCCATGTTCGCATTACGGCAATACCCCGCCGTGCGTAAATGCCATAATCGATGCCCGGATAAAAAAAGTCGTGATTTCGGATACTGATCCAGATACAAGGGTGAATACAGGCGGCATCAGGATACTTAAAAAAGCAGGCATAGACGTCGTGGCCGGCATTTTGAAGAATGAAGCAAGGAAACTTAACTCCATTTACTATTTTTACAAGGAAAACAAGAGGCCATACATTGTCCTCAAATCGGCCCTTACACTCGACGGTAAAATCGCGAGCCATAGCGGGGATTCCAAATGGATTTCCAGCGAAAATTGCAGGGCCATAACACATGCTCTGCGCCTGAGACTAAAATCGGTAGCCGTCGGAAAAAATACCGTACTTGCCGACAAGACCAGACTCAACTGCCGTCTTGAAGGATTCGAAAAAAAACCTGTGGACAAGCTGATATTCACAAACAGGGCGATAAACACGGACTGTCTTGCACCTAACGACGGCAGTGTGTATTATATTGACAGGGAACAAACCCGGTCAAAAGAATCATTCACAAATTTTTGCCGGGAAAAAAATATCGACTCCGTGCTTGTGGAAGGCGGAGGCAGGGTTTATTCCTGGTTCTTGAAAAACAGCCTGATTGACAGGGTATTTCTGTTCTACAAGCCCTCGTTCCTTGGGAATGACGGGATACCGGTTTACCTGGACAGGGGCATAAAACAGATCCGCGATCTGGATGAATTCAACCTGGTCGATGTCAGAATTATAGACAACAACTTCATGGTCGAAATGTCGAGAGGAGAGCCGTTATGTTTACAGGCATAATAGAGGAAACAGGGAAGATCAAATCCATAAACAGCGGCGAATTGTCGGTTACATGCAGACTGGTTATGGAAGACGCAAAGATCGGGGATTCAATCGCAATAAACGGCACATGCCTGACAATAATCAAAATCGGGTCGAATTTCCTCTCGTTCCATGTCAGCCCCACCACGACGCGTTATACGATGTTTAACCATTCCGAAATGAGGATCGGCGAAACAGTCAACCTCGAAAGGGCTCTCACGCTTAATACCAGGCTTGGAGGGCACATAGTCACCGGGCACATAGACGGCAGGGCGAAAATAATCGATAAAAGGCGGCAGGGCAGCGACTACTTCATGGAATTCACATACCCGGAAAACCTTAAAAAACTGATAGCACCAAAAGGTTCGGTTGCACTGGACGGCATTTCACTCACGGTGAGCGAGATACTGTCATCCAGCTTTATTATCGCGGTAATACCGCATACGGTTGAATCAACGAACCTGCGTGATAAAAAAATCGGTGACCACGTACATATTGAGGCCGACATTTTGGGCCGTTACATATACAACATATACATTAATGGAGGTTTCGATGAACAAAATCGAACAGCTTTTGAAAGATTTTGCAGATGGTAAAATCGTAATCATTTTCGATGATGAAAACAGGGAAAACGAGGCCGACCTGATCGCAGCAATCGACAAGGTCACACCGGAAAAAATCAGTTTCATGGTTTCCCATGCTAAGGGACTTTTATGCGCAGCAGTTTCGGACAGTATTGCGCTGGACAAGGGGTTCCCGCTGATGCCGACAACAAAGACGGATCCTTATTCAACGGCATTCACCCTGTCCATAGACTCAAGAAAGACAAAAACCGGCATTTCGTGCCATGAAAGATACATGACAGCGATGGAGCTTGTTGATCCGTCAAAATCCATGAAGGATTTCATTACGCCTGGGCATCTCTTTCCAATCATAGCAAGGAAAGGCGGGCTCCTCGAAAGAAGGGGGCACACCGAGGCGAGCACAAGTATATGCAGGTGGACGAACATGAGCGAGGCCGCCCTTATCTGCGAAATGATAAAAGAAGACGGCAGGATGTATTCCATAGACGAGGCAAGGGCCTTTGCAGAAAAATACGATCTGCCTTTCTGCACGGTCGAGGAACTTGTCGAATACCAGAACCTCAATTATCCGAATGTAGAGAAAATCGTTACGGCAAAACTCAACACCGAATACGGGTTATTCGACATAACCGTTTACAGGGAACTGTTCAAGGATAAGGAGCACGTGTTCCTGTCGATGGGCGATTTTACAAGCGGCGTAGTGAGAATTCATTCGGAATGCTTCACCGGAGATGTCCTGACATCAAAATCATGCGACTGCAGGAGCCAGCTTGATTCTGCACTGAAAAGGATCGCAGCAGACGGCAAGGGCGCGCTTGTCTATCTAAGGCAGGAAGGATGGGGCATAGGTCTGGGTGAAAAAATCAAGGCTTATTCGCTCCAGCAAAACCAGGGCTTCGATACTGTTGAAGCGAACCTCGAGCTTGGATTTAAGGCCGACCAGAGAGATTATCACCAGGCAGCCTGGATACTGAAAGATCAGGGCTTCAGCGAAGTAAGGCTCCTGACGAACAACCCGGACAAGGCGGAATCGCTTGTAAGGCACGGCCTTAAGGTCTGCATCGAGGATTTCGAGGTATGCGTAAGGCCGGAAAACTATAAATATCTTTATACCAAAAAAGTCAAGATGGGACACAGGATCAAACTTAAGGAAGGAGTTAAATAATGCCAAAATTCATCGAAGGCAATTTCAGCGGCAAAGGCAAAAAATTTGCCATAGTTTTATCAAGGTTCAATTCATTCATGACTGACAGGCTCCTCGAGGGGGCGCTTGACTGCCTCGAGCGCCATGAAGTTTCAGGCGATGACATTACGGTCATAAGGGTGCCCGGAGCCTTCGAGCTTCCCCTTGTCTGCAAAAAAATTTCAGAAAAAAAGAGTGTGGATGCCGTTATAGCGCTTGGCGCCGTAATAAGAGGGGATACGCCGCATTTCGATTATGTTGCGGCCGAAGTCTCAAAAGGACTGGCAAATGTGAGCCTCGCCACAGGGATGCCGATTTCATTCGGCGTACTGACAACAGACACGATCGAGCAGGCAGAAATCAGATCCGGCGCAAAAGGCGGGAACAAGGGCTTTGAAGCCGCAATGACAGCGCTCGAGATGATCAGGGTCATAGAAAAAATTTAAACTTAAATATGTTGGAAACAAGGGGTTGCAACCCCTTGTTTCCATATATATAGTGCTATTCCTGTATTATTATAATTCCTGGTTACTTTGCAAAATAATCCAGCTTTGTCCCCTTTTTATTTTAAATTTAATTTAAAAATAATTGACTTTATCCGGCATATACTATATACTGAGTGAGTAATCACTCAAATAATTGAGTAAAAAAGAGGTTACTTATGGAAAAAATTGACCTTTCTGATCTCAACCTGCCAAAAAAAGAAGAAATGATCCTTCAGGCAGCAATCAAACTTTTTTCTGAAAAAGGGTTTGATGCGGCGACTTCAAAGGAAATCGCCAGGGAAGCGGGCATTGCCGAAGGAACGATCTTCAATTATTTCAAGACAAAGAAGGATATTCTCTCCGCCATACTCGTGAGTCTCATTAACCTGGTCAGCGAAAAAATAGTTTTGAAGGGTATCAAGGATATCCTGACAGAAGACAAAGAAGGGGACATAAGGACAATTTTAAAAAAAATAATATACGACCGCATCAAACTTGTGGACAGGGTATTTCCCATGGCCCAGGTTATTTTCGTCGAGGCAATACTTCATGAAGATGTGAAGGAGGCGCTCTACAAGAATCTGATAAAAAACATCGTTGAAATGTTTGATAAATATTATGATGAAATGGTTGAAAAAGGCATATTGAAGGAAGGACTGGACAGCATGGCAGTCTTGAGGTCAATAGCCGGCAATATCGCAATTTTCATCGGTCAGAGAAAAATATTCGGAAAATATTTCAAACATGAAAATATAGATGAAGAAATCGACAAGGTAATCGATATAATTTTATATGGAATTATAAAATAAAACATATTTAACGACGTCATATATCTTGACGTTCAATTATAGTTAAGGAGGTATGATAAAAAGTCAAAAGTTGGATAAGGATGCTAAAGATACATCATTTTGACCGATGATATATCCAAAAGCAGATTAGGTTGAAGTTCGACATTTTTTGTGGCTCGTGAAGCCGGTA
>JBJKSS010000006.1:0-6316 GCA_046703745.1 Spirochaetota bacterium | reverse complement strand
GTATACAAAACAATCACAATTAAAGAATTACTTTATTTGTTTTATTTATAGCTCAATGCCCATGACGGTTTTTCCCCTTCGAGGAATGAACGTATGGCGTTTAAATTATTTTTATCATTCAATAATTCGGTCAATTGTTTCTGGGCAAAATCCACAGCTTCATCAATTTTATTCTCGGTCAATTTATCGGAATATCTTTTTACAAGTCTCAGGGCATCCGGGGAGCTGAAGAGGATTCGTTTTATATATTCCTTCAATTTTTTTTCGAGACGTTCCTCTTCAACGATTTCATCGACAATTCCTGCTTCGTAAGCCGTTTTGGCATCCATAATTTTTGAAGAAAGCACCATGTACCTTGCTTTTTTGTATGAAACCCTTTCGAGTAAAAAAGGATAAACATAGGCGGGTATTATGCCGAATAACACTTCGGAAAGTCCGAAAATCGACCCTGGAGTTGCTATTACAATATCACATGAGAGCAGTATGCCCATGCCGCCTGCGACAACATCTCCGTCTACACAGGCTATTACAGGCTTGTCCGAATTTCTGATGGCAAGCACGGCTTTTTTGTACGGCTCGCTGAAATCATTTTCAATTTTTGCATCTGCATTCTTCAAAAGGTTTTTAAAATCCATTCCCCTGCAGAACACACCGTCTTTGCCGCGGATAACGATCAGCCTGCACTCATTATCGTTGTTTGCTTCCGCAACATATTGATAGATAAGCTCAAGATTGTCGTTATTTACCACATTCCCGCCCTGAGGGTTATTCAAGGTTATGAAAACAACGTGACTTTTTATTTCCCTGAGTACACTGTCTGACATCGTTTAATCAACTCCACTCGTATTTCCTGATAAAGTCCTTTGAACCTTTAAAAGTCAACAATCCTTTTCCCTTATAGTACTTGTCATACCATCCATTGGGATAATCCATTGTTGTCTCGAAAGTCGGTTTATCGGCATGACTCGACCTTAATTTTGCCAGATGATCGAATTCTTCGACTGTTAGCTGATATCTGGCATTTAAATGATTGTCGATGTTCAGTTTTTTGATATATTCTTTTGCCTGAGGCAGCACGATTGCACTGTAAAATTCTGCGCATGAGCCGGAGCCGTATGAATAAAGTCCGATCCTGTCCCCGGGTTTGACATCATCATCGTCCATCAAAAGACTGACCAGACTTGTATAAACCGTGCTTGAATATGTGTTGCCGACGAGTCGTGGTATTTTGAATGATTTAAGGACTTTTTCCTCAAAATTTTTATTTATTTCGCTTTTTTTGATGCCGGGATAATTTTCTTTCAGGATATTGCCGTGAGCCATCCTGACCAGCCCGCCGAAAGGTGTGTGGTACACTACCCTTTTGAAATATGAGTTGAAATCCAGGTCCAAACCAACGACTTTCTTGTAATGCTCCCACGCTCCGTCTGCACAATCAAGATATGCATAGAGGGATTCTTCACCGTTTATTATATCATAAGTCGAGGTCGGTCTTGCATAATCGGTGCATTCAAAAGTAAAATAGCCGTTCTTGCCTAGTTCATATTCTACGATATTCGGCTTATCGCTTATCAGTATTGCAACGGAACCTACTGCGGGGACTTCCTCGCCTCTCCTGCCTTCATGATCATAATTGATATCACTGGAAACTATGAGTGCCTTTTTGCCCGGAGCAACTCCGCTTGCGATCCAGCTTATTGCCATCTGTACGGCACAGGTTGCCGCATAGCAGGCATTTTTTACCTCGAAATTTCTGACCTGGGGTTTTAATCCGAGATATTTGCAGATATAAGTAGAATTAGTCTTGCAAAAATCCAGACCAGACTCGGTCGCAAAAATACATAACTCTATGTCTTCCTTGTCCTGTTCGGAAATAATCGGCTTTGCCGCATTTACCGCCATTGTTATTACATCTTCGTAATCTACAAGTTGTGATTTACTGTCGAGCATCAGCTCTTCCTTGAAAAATTTCACATCCCTGTTTCTTGCAACCGCAAGTTTTTCTATGTCAAGTACAAGACTTCCTGCATATACATTGATTTTTTCTATTCCAATACCCATTATTTACTCCAAATAATTATTTTTTTCTTTTAGCCGCATTGTAGGGCGGTATCGTGTCCAGTCCGCCGGTTACATACAACACATCGCCGTTGACGAATGAAGAAAGATCGCTTGCGAGGAAAACAACCGCCTTGCCGAATTCCATAGGCTGGCCTTCCCTTTGAAGCATTGAAAGCCTGACAAACTGATCGACTATCATCTGCGAGGCATTCGCATCGGTCAGTTCTGTCCTGAAATAGCCGGGTACGATTACGTTGCAATAAATGTTTTTGAACCCGTATTCCTTTGCAAGCGCCTTTGAAAAGCCAATTATCCCCGCTTTTGCCGCCGAATAATTTGCCTGTCCGGCTGAGCCCACATGACAGATTGAAGAAATATTGACGAATTTTCCGCCCTTGTTCATGATGAATTCTTCAATAAAGGCACGGCAAACATAGAAGGTGCCGGTCAAATGGGTCTGGATAACCTCATCCCATTGTTCGTTGGTCATATAATGGATCGGCCCATCCCTTAAAATTCCGGCATTATTGACCACTGCATGGATCGTGCCCATATCCTTGATAGCATTTTCTGCGGCGCTGTCAACCTGTTTGGAATCCTTGACATCCATTTTGTAATATGTCAGTTTTGCCTCGGGATTAATTTTTTTTGCCTCGGCTACGGTATCGATTGCCCCTTTTTCACTGGAAACATAGGTGAATGCGACATTTGCGCCGTGTTTCACAAGTTCGAATACGGCTGCCTTGCCTATGCCTCTCGATCCGCCTGTCAAAAAAACATTTTTGTCCTTTAATAACATATTTATTTCCTCTTTATTAATGTTTTTTACTTTTAAAGCCAGTCTAAAATAAAATCATTATTTTTAAATAAAACATTTGACCAGAATATCTGGATGCCGGGTTATAAATAAATATAATGTTATTATTTTACAGCTATGATTATCCCGCCCCTGTCACATCCGGGCAATTTGTCCCCCGGGATCGCAATGACATCTGAAAATCCGACCTTTTTGAATAATTCTATCCATTTATCCGGTCTGATTATCGGGCAATTAGGCCTGAAATCTTTATCCTGGTAATTATTATAGCTTGCAAGCAATCCGAATGTGAGTTCCATATACCTGTAGAGTCCGTCAGGAGGAGGAGCGATTTCACCGAGCACGACAAAGCCGCCTTTTTTAACGAGTTTCATAAATGCACTGCAGCCATCGATCAGATTCGGTGTTGCATGCAGAACATTTACTGCAAGAACGATATCGGCGCATTCCTCTTCAACACCCTGCTCTTTTATGTCCTTTGTTGCATCCAGTGTCTTGTATTCTATGAAACCGTAGTTTGAAAATCTTTCGGATTTTCCGGCTTTCTTTACAAGGGATTTGCTGATATCCGTAAAAATATATTTTTCAAATTTATTCTCGACATCTTCTGTATTCTGGAAAACATTCCATGTACCGTTGCCTGTACCGGCACCAATTTCAAGCACAGTGACCTTCCTGTCGAATTTGTCCTCGATTATCCTTTTTACAGCCTTTCCGGCAAGCTTGCTCCAGAAATTATATACATCGCTTGTATAATATACTTCCTCGGCCAGTGCAAAATCATTGAACGGGAACATCACCTCTTCCCCGTAAACTTTGCCCTTTACGAATTGCACAAGGCCGCCGTATCCCCTTGAAAGCCACTGGAACGGGGCTCCTTCCTCCGGAATTTTTCTTGCCGCTTCTACGAGGCATTCTGCAGGAGCCGGAATATCAATGTCCTGGACAAGGCACAGATAGCCGTTGTCTTTTTTTTCAAGAACTTTTTCTTCGCAGAGTATATCAAGCATTTTCTGGAAAACGTATTCCGCATCTTTGAATATATTGATTTTAGATTTGATCGTATCAATTGTCTCGAAATCGCCTTTTTTGTTGAATAAATCAAGATGTTTAATGATCACGTCAACCGCAATTGAGAATGAGCATTTGTTGAACAAAGGCTCAATTTCTTCCCATCTGGCGGGCCAGACGGTCTTTGCATCTTCAATTAAATTCTGTTTTGCTTTCTCACTAATCAACTTTTTCTCCCCTGATAATGATTATTTTCCGGTCCATTTTTTTAAAATTGAACAGCAGTTTATCCCACCGAATCCGAATGAATTTTTCAGGATGTAATCAACATTAAAATTTTCAACTTTTTTATTTGCGCACACATCCAGCCCCTCGCAGGCAGGATCGATATCATCTATGTTGATGGACGGATGAAGCGTGCTGTTGTTCATTTGCATAATGGCACCGGCCAGCTCGACAGTATGGGATGTCCAGCCCGTATGCCCTATCATTGATTTCGTTGCATATATTTTTTAATTTTTAGCATGTTCGCCGAATACGTTTTTGATGCTCTCGAGTTCGATTTTGTCGCCCAACGGCGTTGAAGTTGCATGGGCATTTATATAGTTTATCTGTTCGGGCTTGATGCCTGCCTTGTCCAATACCCTTCTTATTAACCTTGATTGTCCTTCGACAGACGGATTAGAGAGATGGTTGGCGTCATTGTTTGATTCGACAGCAAGTATCTCTGCATAAATTTTGGCACCGCGTTTTAATGCATGCTCCAGCTCTTCAATTACAAAGATGCCCGTTCCGTGCGACGGGACAAAGCCTTCTCTCCTCAAATCATACGGCCTTGATGATTTCTCAGGCTCATCATTAAAACTGACGTAACTTATGGCACTTACGAGAATTAAGGCCTGATATCCCAGTGCGGAATAATCAAGTACGCCTCCGCCCACTATCGCCATGTCACAGTCGTTGTATAATATTTCATTAATTGCGCTTTTTATGGCAATGCCCGAACTTGTACAGGTACCGCCGACAATATACATCGGCCCCAGAATCTGCAATACTTCGCTGACGCTTGCCACTACATCACTGTCAAAAACGCATATTCCCATCAGACCGTCAATATACTCAGGTTCTTCAAAAAACTGTTTTGCATTTTTAACAATATAATTATCATGAAAATTATGGCCTCCCAAAATGGCACACATCCTTTCCTTGTCTACATCGGTGTTGAACAATCCTGCATCAAGATACGCATCAATTGCTGCGAGGACAGTAAGTTTTGTTGAAAAAGGAGCTGTTTTAATTATTTTTTTTGCCCTTTTCAACACATCTTCGGGTATTTTATCCTTTAATTTCTCAATTTTACCCTTAACATCGTAATCACCAAGATCACCGCCGATTTTTGATCTTACCCTGCTGGTATCGATGCTGGTCATCTTTTTAATGCCGGACTTTCCGGCAATCAAATTTTTATAAAAATCATCAGGATTATCACCGATCGGGGTATTGAGGCCCATGCCGGTAATAACTATCCTTTTTGTATAAGCCATTGTATTGTCCTCCGAAAATAATATAGTTAAATATCTGTTTGATTAATAAATTAATTTTCATAAAATGACTGATTTGTTAAACTCATTTATAATGAAAATTGACTATAAATAATTAAAAAAAAAATGTCAAGGGTTATTTGCCATGAAGATTTTTTGAAAAATATAAAGAAATTTGACAACAATCTAAAAAATTTTCAGAATATCCAAATTTTTATTCTTAAATATCTCCGGATCATGAAAAGTCAGGATAATTCCGTTAAAATTTTTTAATGAATAAATGAAGTCCCTGTTTTTTATAGTGTCATAAAAAGTTCCAACGGGTATCTGCTTTCTGATATTTTCAATTAAATAAGCTTCGTCTCCCGTCATCATGTAATTCTTGTTGTCAACAGTAAAATTAATTATACACGAACCTATGCTGTGTCCCCCTATTTTTTTAATATGAAAAAAATCATATAAGTCGTATGAGTCATCAAAAGTCGTTATGTTTTTATTGTTTAATAAAAAATTCCTGATTACAGCATTGCCCAGAAAATTTATGGCCTGGTTTAATTCATCCTTTTGTATGTAAATTTTTGCATTTTTGAAATGATAAATGCAGCCTATATGATCGAAATGTGCATGAGTTATGACTATATCGGTAACGTTTTCGGGATCGATATTCATGGATTTAAGTAAATTTACCGGACTTTTGAATTTGACTTTAAATGCCCTGATCATACGGTCATCATCAAACCCCGTATCCATCAGAATGACTTTATCATTATATTTGATTAAATAGAAAATCCAGCAAAAAGGCAGTGTTTTACCAGAATTATCGCCATTAAACACATATCTGGCAGGAAACATGGACTGCCCGTATTTAATGGCGAATAACTCAATG
>JBJKSS010000005.1:0-7834 GCA_046703745.1 Spirochaetota bacterium | reverse complement strand
AAAAGTTTTAATTGGAGTAGTTTTATTGAATACATAAAAATACATAATCTACCAGCTCCAAGAATATATTATAATTTGTACAATACTTAAAGTGTGTGCAGTGAATACTAATGAAGAGCCGTATGCGGGAGATTCGCAAGTACGGTTCTGTGAGGGGCGGAGCGGGCAACCGCATCCGTCTACTCGACAAATTATTTGTTGATTTTTTTCAATATATTTTGATATTATTATTATGAAGCTTGTGTAAATAATCGGGAGGCTGAATTCATGAAATTCAAGGATTATGTAGTAATAATAACAGGGGCCGGTTCCGGAATAGGCAAAGGCTGTGTCGAATTATTATTGCGAAATGATGCGATTGTAATAGGATTTGATAAAAATCCCTGTGACATGAAAAATGATAATTATGAGCATTTTATAATCGATATTAAAGAAGAAAATCAGGTAAAAAAAGCTTTAAATGTAATCGGGGAAAAATATAAAAAAATCGACGGTTTGGTTAATTGTGCAGGAATAAATTCTATTAAAAAACCCTTTTATGAAACAAGCCTGGAAGAGTGGAACGATCTGATATCGATTAATCTTACAGGTGTTTTTTTGGTATCGAAATATGCGGCTCAGGAAATGATTAAAAATAAAAAAGGAAAAATTGTCAATATAAGCTGTATACGTTCAAGAATATTCAAACAAAATATGGCCGCATATTCTGCTTCCAAGGGCGGGGTAGTTGCTTTAACTTCGGCCATGGCGCTGGATTTGGCCCCATTTAACATTCAGGTAAATTCAGTGGCTCCCGGTTTGACCTATACAGGCATTACAGAAAAAACATTAAGCGATGCCGATATTGAAAATCAATTTAAAAAAATGATACCGCAGGGAAGGATAGCAAATCCCGAAGATATTGCGAATGTAGTAACATTTTTGTTGTCTGAAGAATCAAATTATATAAATGGTGAAACAATTTTTGTTGACGGCGGTTATAAAATATCAAAATAGTCTCCGGTCAAGAGTCAAGCCAATAATATAATAAATACCTTTGTTCAACAGGATTGAGATAATTAATTTGGTTGACTTTCATCACTAAATTCTCTATCATTTTTTGTATAATGACGGCTTGTTACGTACAGACAGCATGAGGCGGGTTTTATAAAAATGAAAAAGAACATATTCAACAGGATTTCCATCCAGATAAAAATAATTTCATCCATCTCGATTGTCCTTCTCTTCACTTTCCTGCTGATAGTATTCTTCATGAATTTGCGGCAGAAGGACGACCTGATCAAGGCGAAAAACAAGGGCGTCGAGGACAACAATGACATACTGCTGATCAATTTGAGAAACTTCATGCTCAACGGCCAGGCCCCCCTGCTCATAAATACGATGGAAGAGTTGAGGCACCTCCAGGGATTCCTCGACATATCAATATACAGGATCAACGGCATGCTGGCATTCAGCGATTATTCGACCCTCAACAAGGTGAATGCGGGCCAGAATTTTTTCCATTTCAACAAAACCGGCAGGATCAGGGACAGCCGTGACAAGAATGCAATGAAGTTTGAATCAATGGAGATAAGCAAGGCCATCATGAGCGGCAAGAAAGTCGAAGTGTCGGATATAAAGGATTACGTGATAGACAATTATTTTCCTATTGAAAACCTTCCGCAGTGCATGGCGTGCCATGGCAGCGATCATAAGTACAGGGGCGTTGCACATTTCAAGATATCCGATGCCGATATTTATACACGTATAAACAATACGAGGAACCTTCTGATTGCAGCCGGTTTTGCAATCGGCACAGCGCTTATAATCATCCTTTTTTTTCTCCTGAGGAGCCTTATTATCTCGCCCGTAATCAGGATAGGCAATGCGGTAAGCGAAGTTGGCAAAGGCAATTTCAAGGTGAGGCTCGATGTCAAAAGATCGGATGAGATCGGCGTACTCTCCGGGCAGATTAACGAAATGATAAAAGGGCTCAATGAAAGATTCAAACTCTCAAAGTATGTATCCAAAACCACAGGTGATCTTGTTGCCAGAGATGACGGCGAACCTGGTGTCAATGCAGAAAAAAAAGTCATCACTGTTTTGTTTTCCGACATCAGGGGATTCACCTCGTACTCCGAGTCCAGAAGCCCCGAAGTGGTGATCGAGCACCTCAACAAGGTGCTTGAGGCACAGGCGGTTACAGTCGAAAAATTCAACGGCGATATAGACAAGTTCGTGGGCGACGAGCTCATGGCGATTTTTGATGATGAATACAACGCTGTGTCCTGCGCAATACAGATGATGCACGAGGTCAACATGGTTGACAGGCAGATAGGGCAAAATCTCAAGACCGGGATAGGCATCAGCACAGGTGAAGTGGTTGCAGGTAACATAGGGAGCACCACGAGGCTCGAGTATGCCGTGATCGGTGATACCGTGAACCTTGCAAGCAGGATATGCGGTTTTGCCGCAGCCGGCATGATACTGATTTCGGAAAGCACGTATCAAAAGGTAAAGGACAGGATCGATGCAAGGCTCGTGCCTAACAGGCAGGTAAAGGGCAAAAAGGAGCCGCTTGATATTTACATCGTTGAAGGACTGAAGAAACCTGTTTGAGAGGCGGGGGCGCAGCCCCCGTGCCCTCAGCCTATTCCGTCGCTACGATTTATCAATTAACAATGTTAATACTTTAATCTAACGGTTACAAATGGCTGCCTGCGAGAAAGACGACTGCCAAATGCATGCCAAGGGTTTATAAAAACGTTCAATGCCTAACTTTCATGCATTTGGCAATCATCTTCTCTTGTCGCGCCATTTGTAACCTCGATGGTTAAATTAATTTTGATTGTTCTTTAAAAGCCGCGACGGAACAGGAAGAAATGATGATTATATAAAAAAAATTATGCAAAAAAGTTTAATTAATTGCAGGATCGTTCATGGTACTAAAGGGCTATATACAAAAGATCATTAATTATTATAAAATATCGGCAAATATCAGCTTTTGGCTTTTATTAATAAAAAAACTCCACAGAAGTATGTGGAGTAACAGGTTATTAAACCTTCGGCATTTAGCCTTATTGTGATAAGTATCTTTGATTGGTTTGATTATATAAAATTAAAAAATAAATGCAAGGATATTTTATTGATAATTTTTTTTTGAAAATAAATCTGTAATTTAATATAATAAAACAAAAAAAATAAAGGAAAGTCATATGTCAAAAACACTGGGTATTGATCTGGGTACAAATTCACTGGGCTGGGCTATAGTAAAACAGGCAAATAAAGAAAGTAAACTCATTGACAAAGGGGTATATATATTCAGTGAAGGTGTAAAGTTAGACAAAGGAGTCGAATCCTCAAAAGCTGCTGAAAGAACGCGTTTCCGTCTTGCAAGAAGGCAAAAATTCAGGAGGAAATTGAGGAAATACAGAACATTAAAAGTTTTGATAAATCACAAAATGTGTCCACTGACCATTGAAGAACTTGAGAGATGGGTAAAATATAAAAAGGGTGTTAAAAATGAATATCCAAAAAGCAAGGAATTCCTTGACTGGTTGAAAACTGACAAGGATAATGACATAAACCCTTATGCTTTCAGAGCTGAAGCTGTAAAACATAAGATAGAACAATATAAAACTGGAAGAGCCTTGTACCACATTGCCCAAAGAAGGGGTTATAAAAGCAACAGGCTTGAAACAACAAAGGAAAATGAAAAAAGTATTGTAAATAACAGCATAAACGATCTTACAGAAAAATTGGGCAGCAAAACACTCGGTGAATATTTTTATGAGCTTCATAAAAAGGGAGACAAAATTCGAAACCATTATACTTCAAGGGAAAAACATTACCTTAAAGAATTTGAAAAAATCTGCGAGGTTCAGGGATTTGATGAAAAATTAAAAAAAGAACTATATGAGGCTATCTTTTATCAAAGGCCCCTCAAATCGCAAAAAGGATTGGTAGGAAAGTGCACCTTTGAAAAATCAAAACCAAGATGCCCATTGTCGCATCCTCTTTTTGAAGAGTTCAGAATGCTGTCATTTATAAATACAATCAAATATAAAAAAAGTGACAATCAATTTGTATTTTTAAGCAAGGAAGATAAGGGAACAATCAAACCGTTGTTTTTATCAAAATCGGATTTCAATTTTGAAAAAATAAGAAAAAAAATCAGCGGCAAGGATAAAAACCTGAAATTCAACTATGATGATCTGACACTTGTATCAGGTTGCCCGACAATAAGTCGGTTCATGGAACTGCTCGGCGAAGACTGGAAAAACTTCAAAATTTCCTATACGAGGGAAAAGGACGGCAAGATATCCGAAATAAATTATGAGACGATATGGAATGTTTTATTCAGCTTTGATGATGAGAATAAAATTATCGAGTTTGCCAAAAAACGGCTCGGTTTTGATGATGAAAAAGCCGGTAAACTTACAAAAATTAATCTCAAACAGGGCTATGCAAATTTGAGCCTCTGTTCAATAAGAAAAATATTACCGTATCTTGAGGAAGGTCTTTTATATGCGCACTCTGCGTATTTTGCTAACCTCGACAAAGTTTTAAAAAGACAAATCACAGTTGGTAAAAGACAAAGTTAAAAATGATATAGGCATGATTATTGACAGTTATAACGAAGAGAAAAAAATCATTGCCATAGCAAATGAATTAATCGGAATCAAGATCGAAAAACCCTCCTTGAGTATTGCCGATGAGAGCATAAGTAGTACAATAGAGAAAAAATTCGGCGAGGATTACAAATATTTTTCGGAAAGTAAAAAAGAAGAAATATTTAAAAAAATCAGTAATCCTGTTAAAAGAGAAATCAACAAAAAAAAGCCGAAGTTTATTAAAAATCCAGACATGGATGAAATTATTAAAAAGAAAGTGAATATCGATTACGACATTCCTTATCAATGCCTTGAAAAACTGTATCATCCTTCCGACATTGACATTTATCCAGAGGCAAAACCATGTAAAGATGGAAAGAAATATTTAGGCAGTCCTATGACTCCTTCGGTCAGAAATCCGATGGCAATGAAAGCCCTGCACCAGATGAAGTATCTCATAAACACTCTGATCAAGGATGGGTCAATATCATGTGATGATACCATTAACATTGAGGTTGCCCGTGAACTGAATGATGCAAATATGAGGGCCGCAATTAAAAGATATCAGAATGATAATCGGAAAAAACATGAAGAATATGCAAAGGAAATTATAAAGTTAAAATACGAGCCAAACGATAGTAATATTTTAAAATATCAGCTATATGATGAACAAAAGAACATAGAAAAAGATATTTTAAAATATCAATTAAGAGAAGAACAAAAACATATTTGTCTTTATACCGGAAATCAAATCAATATTCATGACTTCCTGGGCAGTGATCCTAAATTCGATATTGAACACACAATACCGAGGAGCCAGTCATTCGATGATTCACAGGAAAATCTTACCCTATGCGATCTTGACTTTAACAGGAATATCAAGAAGAACAAAATTCCACAGCAACTTGCCAATATAGATGAGATACTGCCAAGGATGGAGCATTGGGCAAAAGAAATAGATGAATTGAACAAACAAATCAACAAAGAAAAAAATGCATCAAGGATGTCGGGAATCAAGGAAGATAAAGACAGACATATACAGAACAAGCATTATTATACTTTAAAACGAAATTATATTAAAAACAAATACGACAGATTTTTAATGAGCTCTGTCCCTGAAGGATTCTCAAACAGGCAATTGGTAAGTACGGGGGTTATAACAAGATATGCCCTGGCATATCTTAAAACCGTTTTTGACAGGGCATTCATTGTAAAAGGTAAAATGACGGCATTGTTCAGAAAAAACTGGGGGTTGCAGGATGAATTCACAAGCAAGGAGAGGACCAGCCACGCCCATCATATGATAGATGCGATTGTCATAGCCAGCATCAACAGGGGATATTACAACCTGCTGTCACAATATTACATGGATGAGGAATCCCTCGGATACAAGCCCAAAAATTTATTCAAAAAACCATGGGAAACTTTTACCGAAGATGTTAAGCATTATGAAGAAGAGATCATTGCAAAGCATTTTTCAAAAGACAGCACTTTAAAGCACACAAAAAAAATTGTCAGGGTCAGGGGAAAGGTAAAAGAGTTCGCCGATCAAAACGGCAATAAAACAAAGCGGTATATGAACGGTGATTCCTTCAGGGGTTCGCTTCACAAGGAAACATTTTACGGAGCGATAAAAAGAAAAGGTGATAACGAACCTGTTTATGTGACAAGAAAGCCCCTTGATTTTTTTGAAACCAACGAAAAAAAGCTGGAAGATATTGTTGATGAGACGGTAAAAAATAAAATTATCAATACCGTTAATGAAAGGAAAAGCAAGGGGCAATCCCTGAAGGAAGCCCTCGATGTTACTAACAACCCCATCTGGATGAATGAAGACAAAAAAATCCAGATTAAAAAAGTCAGAATTTTTACCCCTGATGTAAAAAATCCGATATTTTTGAAAAAACACCGTGATAAATCCGGAAATAACAAAGATTACAAAGAAAATATTTACGTAGATAATGAAGAAAACAATGTATTCGGAATATACCAGGGAACCATGGGCAATAAAATTAAAAGAATTTTTAAAATGATTAATAATTTTGAGATAAGCAAAGGTGACACTTTGCCTGATGAAATTGATGGGATGAAACGTATTTATAAATTAAAAAAAGGTGCCATGGTTTTGCTTTATGAAAACTCACCCGATGAAATATACAAAATAAAAGACGATTACAGGCAATTAAGCAAAAGACTTTATAAATTATTCAAATTTGATGTGAATGGCCAGATATATTTCATTCATCATCTGGAAGCGCGTCCAAAAGGTGAATTAAAAAATGATACAAAATTTGTTGGAGTATTTAAACCGGAAGAAAGAATTTATGCCATCAGACTTTTTTCTCCACGTCAGTTGAATCTATTGGTTGAAAACAAAGATTTTAAAATCACCAACGACGGCAAGATTGAATTCCTTTAATCATTAATTTTCAATATTCATCTGGAAACCGCCGGAAAAATTGCTTTGTCGATAAAAGTAATTGCTTTTTCCCGAAAAGCAATTACTTTATCCCGGGAAGTAATTGCTTCCCGGTTAAAAGCATTTGATTCATTCAATAAAGTAAATGCTTCTTTCTTTAAAGCAATTGCTTCTTCCGGAAAAGTATATGCTTTAACCGATAAAGCAATTAATTCCCTGCAGGAAGAGGTTGTTTCATCGCGGGAATCAATGTTTTCTGTCAGCCAAATCAATTAATTCCATAAAAAATACAAATTTTTCTTTAATTATAAAAATTTTATGATAAAATCAGAAAAAAAATATTTTAAAAAATTCAAGGAGCATTCTATGGCGAGAGGTTCACAGTCTTTTGCATCAAAAGTCAACAACTGGAAATTAATGGTGGCAGGCTACAAAAAGCACAAGGATGACCTGGCTTTTGCAGAAAATGATTCCACCCTGCTTGAGCAGCTTATCGGTAACGTCGAGGGACTCGATGTAAAGCAGGAGCAGCTTAAAGCCGATCTTGCAAAAACCACAGGCGAAATCGACAATGCCGTTTTAAAGGGCGAAAAATTGTCAGCTTCCATCCTCAGGTATGTAAAGGGTAAATACGGCCCCAAGAGTCTGGAGATCAAGGATTTCTGCTGATAACACGAATCAAATAATCAAAACCGCCGGGCACTCAACGCGGGTCGCTTTACTTCGTTCACAATGACAGCCGTCATTGCGAGTATTCCGAAGCAATTCGCGTTGCTCGGCGGTTTTTTTAATTATTGACATGATATTGAAGATACTATAAAAT
>JBJKSS010000004.1:0-12910 GCA_046703745.1 Spirochaetota bacterium | reverse complement strand
AAAACAATGTTCCTGTTTTTTTCCGGCGCATCCGGGAATTCCCTGAAACCCGTTACAATGACAGTGTGCTCCTTGTAAATGAGTTTATAGAACTTGCCGCCGCTTATTTCAAATTTACTGAAAAGGTTTTTTGTGTTGCACTGTTTTACTATCCAGACTATTATCGGTTTTTTAATTGCTATCTGCCGTTTTAGCCACGCCAGCGGCTCTTTCTCATTCACATAATCATAGCCCGTGATATTTCCGAATGCAGTCGATTCGATATTAAGGCATTTAATCAAGTATTTTTTCAATGCCTCGGGATAAATGCCGTAATCGTCGAGATAGCTCGTCCTTTGCACGCCGTCCCTGCCGCCCCGGAATCCTTTATGCGGGTTTCTATTTTCCGGAAGGTCACTGAATATACTGTCTTCGGAAATTTTGAAATTGTAATATTTCAAAAGGGCCCGCAATGCGGCAACTTCACAGCTTAGTTTGTATTTCTGTTTGTATTCAACGGAGAATGCATCGTTGTTTTTTATAAATATTTCCCTGACATACTGGCGGGAATGAATCATTGTGCAGATAAAAATGTATGTGAATAAAACGGTTTTTTTCATTATATAAAAAATTTGGGAGATACTGGACTCGAACCAGCGGCCTCTTCCATGTCAAGGAAGCGCGCTAACCAGCTGCGCCAATCCCCCAAAAATGATATGCTCTATATATACTAAAAAAAACTGATTTAATCAAGCTTATTTGAAAAATTATAATATCAACATCGCATCGCCATAGCTGAAAAAACGGTATTTTTTATCCATGGCATGAGCGTATATCCTTTTAATGTTTTCGATTCCGGCCATTGCAGAAACAAGCACGATCAATGAAGATTTCGGGGTATGAAAATTTGTTATCAGTCCACCGGCTACCCTGAAATTATATGGCGGGTAAATGTACAACTCACTCTGCCCATGCCCCGGCTTTACTTCGTTATTTTCGAATGCCGTTTCAAGCGTTCTCAACGAAGTCGTGCCCACAGGTATTATTCTCCTGCCCTTCCTTATGGCGTCATTTATTTTTTGAGAATCATCCTCCGGGATAAAATAATCTTCCCTGTGTATTTTATGCTCCTCTATGTTTTCTGCATAAATAGGCTTGAATGTGCCGAGGCCCACATGGAGCGAAACAAAGGCGCGGCTTATTCCCCTGTTATCCAGGGACCTGAATATTTCTTCATCAAAATGAAGGCCTGCGGTAGGCGCGGCACTGGAGCCGTAAATACTGCCGTAAACTGTTTGATAGCGATCCCTGTCGAATGATTTTTCTTCTTCCCTTTTTATATAAGGCGGGAGGGGCACCATACCGTATTTGTCGAAGTAATCAATCGTGAAAACAGGGTTTCCGCATTTTATAACCTTGACTCCCTCTTCAATGCTCTTTTCAACAACTGCCCTTATTCCCCCCGGAAGAATCATAACTGAGCCATCGGGGTACTTTTTTGCCTTGTCTGTCAGCGCCTCTGCCCTGTATTCATCAATGATTTTAAGCACAAGAAGCTCGCCTGCCCTGTTGTCGCTCTCCCTGTGTATTGGAAGCCTCGCAGGTATGACCCTTGAATTGTTGAATACGAGAAAGCAGTTTTCATCGAGAAAATCAGCAATATGTTTCGTATGGGAATCTATTATTTCACCAGTGAGCCTTTTGTAAACCAGCAGTCTTGAATCTGATCGTTTATTGCTGGGATATTTCGCAATAAGTTCATCGGGTATGTCAAAATCAAAAATTGATGTTTTCATTCTCAATCTTTTCTATCTTTGTATTTGGGTAATAAAAATTAATTATTTCATCAAATTTGAAGCCTTTTTCAGCCATACCTTCCGCTCCCCACTGGCTCATTCCAACACCATGCCCGTAGCCTACGCCGTTAAAAACAATCGTGCCGTCCCTGCCATCTATATTGATCTTGAACTTTATGCTTTTTAAAACAGAATACCCGGCTGTCTTTCTTATCTCTTTTGTACCGTAAATTTTATCCTTTATCCTGATGGACTTGATAAAACCGTTATCGGAATATTCAAGATTATCTTTGGAAAAAGCTGCATAATCCCGGTCAAACTCCATGCCGTAGAGCCTGTCAAGAATTACACGGAGACCGCCGGTCGTGTCATCAAAAAACAGCGGATCGATCAAATCATCTGCATCATCCGTGTTGTCCTCTCCCCGGTACCTGCAGCCGAACAATTTCAAAAAATCATCCAGGGACGTTTTGTATTCCCACGTGCTCCCCGGGTAATTGAGAGAATAAGGATCGTCCTTGTTTACCAGGTACGGAAAATCGGAATTCTCACCGAAATAATCCTTGCCGCTTGTCAGTTTTCCCCCGGAGTTTGCATGAAAATACGCAAGGATCGGCTTGTCATCATAGGTGACTATCTCGCCTTCGGTTTCCTTCACGGCCCGTTCGATCTTTTTGATATAGCAGTAATCTAACGGAAAGTTATATCCCTTGTAAACCTGATAATTCGTCGTATTGTCAACATCAAAATCCCGCTTCTCCGCATACCTGTTCATGAACATTACAGCATAAGTGCGGGCAACGACAACCTGGGCCTTCAACGCCTCCAGGTTGAAGCTTAACGGCATTTCCGACAGAAGCACAGACATCAAATATGTCTCGGTCGGAACAAAATTAATCAGCCTGATATCGCCGCTTTCAGGAATCACTTTTATGATGCCGAAATACTTTTTGTCATTTACAGAGATCAGCCTGTTGTCGATGGAATAAATCTTTAAAGGATATTCAAGTCTGGCATTGTTTAAAAAAACCGTGTTGTTTTCTTTTTTAAGGACAATTTCACCGGCATGTTTGTCGAAATTCAGCCTGTCGCCATTTGAGTCATTCTCGACTCTTATATACCTGTTCAGTTTGATTTTATAAACATCACCGTCGAGTAAAAGATTGACCCTGATATTCGGCGACCTGCCGGTATCGCCGGCGATGGTTTCAAACATTGTTTTGCATGAAAATACCGTTAATGCAAGTGCTGCCGCAATCAGGACATATTTTATCTTAACCACTTCGGTAAAAACTCCGGTTAATCAGTCATCAAACAACGTTTTATCATCTTTTTTTTCATATTTCAACCCAAGATGAAGATAGGCTTTTTTGGTTGCAAGCCTTCCCCTCGGTGTGCGTTTTAAAAATCCAAGCTGGATCAAAAAAGGTTCGTAAACCTCTTCAATGGTTTCCGGCTCCTCGCCGATCGAAACCGCAATGGTCTTACAGCCGACCGGTCCACCGTCATAATGATCTATCAGCACCCTGAGTATGTTGATATCAATCTTGTTCAGACCAAGGTAATCTATCCTCATGCGTTTCAGGGACTCTTCGGTAATTTCCAGATTGATGACTCCCCTGCCCTCTATCTCTGCAAAATCCCTTATCCGCTTGAGTATATTGTTGGCGATCCTGGGTGTGCCCCTCGAACATTTTGACAGAAGCCCGGCGGCATCTTCCTCGATGCTGATATCAAGCAGACCCGAAGACCTTGAAATAATATTTTTCATCTCGTCCTGTGTGTAAAAATCAAGCTTGCCGTTGATCCCAAACCTGGCAAGCAGGGGCGATGACAGCAATCCCGTCCTTGTTGTTGCCCCGACCAGTGTAAACGGACTCAATGAAATCTTGACGGATTTTGCGGACGGCCCCTGCCCTATCATGAGATCAAGGCTGTAGTCTTCCATTGCGGAATACAAAACCTCTTCGAGATTTTTCTTCAGCCTGTGAATTTCATCGATAAAAAGAATGTCTCCTTCTTCTATATCGGTCAGTATGGCAGCTATATCACCGGTTTTTTCAAGCATGGGCGCACTGGTAGACTTGAAGTTTACATTCATCTCGCGAGCTATTATTGATGCAAGGGTTGTTTTGCCCAAACCGGGCGGCCCCGAAAGGATTATATGATCAAGCGGCTCCTTGCGCTTTAGCGCAGCTTTTATATAAACCCCTATATTGTCGATGAAATTTTTTTGCCCTATGAATTCATCAAGAGATTTTGGGCGGAGTGATTTGTCATAATCATTGTCTCTCCCGTAATCGGAAGAAAGTATTTCATCGTTCATTTTTTACCCGTAAAAGCCCTGATAAGTCTTTTGAAATCCTTTTCAAAATCATTCGTCAGCGGCCTTATTTCCTTCAGCCTGTTTTTTATATCCAATTCCCTGTAACCGAGATTAATCATCGCAAGGACAAGATCATTCTCAACACCGGCAGGTTTTGATTCTCCCGATTCCTTTTTATAATCAACGATGACTCCTTTCAGGTCGAATATAATCTGTTTTGCCATTTTCGGGCCGATACCTGGAATATTGGTAAGGTTCGCGGCATCGCCGTCCTCAACATATTTATATAAAACATCAATATCATAATGCGACAATATTTTCACCGCCATCCTAGGCCCGATGCCGCCGACTTTCAAAAGATTGAGGAACGCTTTTCTGGCATCTTTGTTTATAAACCCGTAAAGGGTCATTGAATCCTCTTTATGAAATAATTGCGTATGCAGGATTATTTCCGATCCTTCCCTGCCGGAAAGTGCGGCTATATCATTCAACGGGCAGAAAATCTCATAGCCGATGCCGTTGTTGTCTATCACAATGGAATTTGACTTGATTTCCGCTATATTGCCTTTAATAAAGTCGATCATTTTTTCAAATGCCTTTCAATTTTGCTCAGTGTCCTAAACGAATTAATGTGAACGATTGCAAGGGCAATGCCGTCCGCCACGTCATCCGGCTTCGGAATTTCGCTCAAATTCAGTATTACCCTGACAAATTCCTGTATCTGGCTTTTTGCAGCCCTGCCGTAGCCGATCATGGCCTGCTTGACCTGCAAGGGTGTGTATTCGAAAACAGGCACCTGTTTTTGCCTTAATGCCAAAAGGATCACCCCCCTCGCCTCAGAGACCATCATAGCAGTTTTAATGTTTTTTGCAAAATATAATTTTTCTACAGAGGCATGATCAACGGGATAATCTTTTAAAATACAGGATAATTCTTCATGGATAATGTTCAATCTGTCGGGAATACCCAGCTTTGAAGGCGTTGTAATGAGCCTGTTGTAAACAAGGGTTAATTTCCTGTTTGAATTCTTTACAATGCCAATGCCTATTCTTTCTAAACCCGGGTCAATGCCTATTGTCAACATTATTATGATTTGCTGACGTCTGCTATGCTCAGATTGGAATAAACGTTTTGAACGTCATCCAGTTCTTCAAGTTTTTCTATCAATACCATGATTTTTTCGGCCCTTTCATTGCTGACTTCCTGGTATGTATTGGGAACCATGGTTAATTCCGCAGTAATATGCTCGATTTTAGCATCATTGAAAGCCTTGAGAACAGCTTCAAAGTTGGCCGGCAGAGTCATGACTATTACATTGCCGCCTTCAACCTGTATATCCTCTATGCCAGCATCGATCCCTATCTCCATTGCCCTGTCTTCCGAAATGACGCCGGAGTCAAAGACTATAACCCCTTTTTTTTCAAACATGTATGAGACGCATCCGTTTGCCCCGAGGTTGCCGCCATGCTTTGTCATTATGGATCTGACATCAGAAGCGGTCCGGTTTTTGTTGTCTGTCATTATGTCCATCAAGATTGCAACTCCGTCCGGACCGTACCCTTCGTAATTGAATTCCTCGTAATTCGCACCTTCAACATTGCCAAGGCCCTTCTGGATGGCTCTTTCCATTGTATCCTTTGGCATGTTTGACTCTTTTGCCTTTATAACAGCCTGTCTGAGCCTGGGGTTCCCTTCGGGATCGCCCCCGCCAAGCCGTGCAGCTATGGTCAGTTCCCTTATTATTTTGGTGAAAATTTGAGCCCTTTTTTTATCTGTTGCAGCTTTTTTATGTTTAATCGAAGACCATTTATTATGTCCTGACATAAAAATCTCCTTTGTTTTATGCTTTATACAAATTTAGTCAAAATGAAAAATAATCAGCAATATAGCAAAATTGGCAATTTATGTCAAACCTGATTACAATCAGCCAATGCGCGTTATACAAAAATTCTTGTTTGATTTCATTTGCAGTTTTACCATATTTTTGTTATCAGTGCATTTAAGCCAGCGATTATTATTCCATGAATAATCACCGGCCTAAGGCTGCACTTGACTTTATACATAGGAGGAAATTCATGGGGTTATTCGAACACAGAAGGAAACTGCATGCAATGAAAAGGCTTTATAACTGGTTCCATAATTTTTACGGCGGTATTGAAAAATGGCTCTCTCCTACTATCGATGAAGTAATAAAAAAAAAGATATTATTGTTCCCTGACTTATCCTCCAAAACAGCCCTGGAATACGCCTGCGGCTCCGGGGCATTGAGTCTTCGCCTCGGAGAAATATTCAAATCGGTTGACGGGCGCGACTTGTCAAAAGGAATGCTTGAAAGGGCGAGAATGCGCGCCAAAGAGGCTGGAATCGATATAAATTTTCGGGAAGGCAATTTACTAAAAATCGATGAAAAGGAAAAATCCTACGATTACGTTTTTATCTCATACGCGCTGCATCTTCTTTCGCCGGAAAACGAAAAAATAACCCTTAAAAAACTGCTCTCTGTTGCAAAAAAAGCATTGATAATAATAGATCATAATAAAAAATGGAATCTTGCAACAGCAATTACGGAGTGGTTAGAAGGAGGTTATTACGACAAATTCATCCGGCTTGATTTTAAAAAAATCGCAGAGGAGATCGGAGTTTCCGGGTTTGAAGAAGATGAGGTCGGCGAGTGCCAATATATGGCGTTTTATCCGTAATTTGGTTTTAAATTTGATTATCAGCTTGCCCGAATGCAAATTTTTGCAAGAAGAATTTGTAAAGTATTGACTTTATCGGCATATTTTAATAATTTTATATTTAGTAAACCAGATAAGGGTAATTTAAAATGAGTGATGAAGACAAGACAAAAGACAACAGGAAAACAGGCGACACGAATATTGTACTGGCTAACGAGGTTTTGCCTGAGGTGATTTCTATCCTGCCGATGATAAACCGGCCGATTTTCCCGGGCGTAATGCTGCCCGTAATTCTCTCAGGAAAGGAAGTAATAGACACAATAAACGACGCCCTGGAAAACAGCCAGGCTTTACTCGGCGCCGTATTGATAAAAGAAGCCAGTGATGAAAGCCTTCTCAAGTCCGAACTTTATGAGACCGGAACCATAATTAAAATACACAAGGCCGTGCAGATTGACGCCGAAACGGTACAGGTTTTGATAAACGGACTGGAAAGGTTCAAAAAGAAAGATACAATTTCAGATTCGCCTGTCATAAAATGGCAGGTCAAATATTACCCGGACAGGGAAGACAACAAAAATGTGGATGAACTCAAGGCCTATACCCTTGAAATAATATCGTCTGTCAAGGAACTCCTGAAGCTTAACTCGCTTTTCCAGGAACAGCTCAGGATGCTCATGTCACATTTTACAAGCGAAAGGCCGGGTAAAATAATGGACCTTATCGCATCGATGACAACGGCAGATTCCGATAAACTGCAGAATCTTCTGGAAACCATGAACCTTATTGAAAGAGGCAACAAGCTTCTTGTGATCTTAAGGGAAGAGATAGAAGTTTCCAGGCTGCAGGAAAAAATAAAGAAAAATATCGACGAAAAGGTAAACCAGCAGCAAAAAAAATTCCTCCTCCAGGAACAGCTGAAGGTTATCAAGAAGGAACTGGGACTCGAAAAGGATGATAAGACAACCGAGATTGAAAAGTTTGAAAACCGCATAAAAAAACTGAAATTATCCAAAGAGGCGCAGAGCGTTGTCGAAGAGGAGCTTAACAAGATAAGGCTCCTGGAACCTTCATCAAGTGAATACCATGTTGTCCGCACCTATCTCGACTGGCTGACCGAGCTTCCCTGGGGCATATTTACAAACGACAGGATGGACATAAGAAGGGCGAAAAAAATTCTCAATGACACACACTACGGGCTGGATGATATAAAGGAAAGGATACTCGAATTCATAAGTACGGCAAAAAAGAAAGGAGAATTATCCGGGTCAATTATCTGCCTCATAGGGCCCCCAGGCGTCGGCAAGACTTCAATAGGCAAATCAATCGCCGAGGCATTGAACAGGAAATTTTACAGGTTTTCCATTGGAGGAATGCGGGACGAAGCTGAAATCAAGGGCCACAGGAGGACCTACATAGGGGCCATGCCCGGCAAATTCATTCAAACACTGAAAAGGGTCGGCACCTCGAATCCCGTTATTATGCTGGATGAAATAGACAAGGTCGGAAAAAGCTTCCAGGGAGACCCTGCCGCTGCCCTGCTTGAAGTGCTTGATCCGGAACAAAACAGGGATTTTCTTGATCATTATCTTGATGTGAGGTTCGATCTGTCGAACGTGCTCTTTATAACAACTGCAAACCAGTACGACACGATACCTGCCCCGCTTCTCGACAGGATGGAAGTGCTCGTACTTTCCGGCTATGTCATGCAGGAAAAGCTTGAGATTGCAAAAAGATTTCTCATACCCAACCAGTTGAAGGAACACGGCCTGACAGACAAAGACATATCATTCGAAGACGGGGCAATAGGCCTGATAATAAACAAGTATGCCCGTGAAGCGGGAGTGAGAACCCTTGAAAAATTCATAAAAAAAATAATGAGGCGCATTACATATAATCAGGCTACAGGTAAAACCGGCTTGCAGAAAATAACTTCCGAAAACCTGGAAAAATACATAGGCAAACCGATTTTCCCTGATGAAGAGTTATACAACAAGGATGTCGCCGGTGTAGCACTGGGTCTTGCCTGGACAAGCATGGGAGGCTCGACACTTTACATTGAGGCCCGCGCAATCAAATCTAAAAATTCGGGATTCAAGCAAACCGGGCAGCTTGGCAAGGTGATGAAAGAATCATCCGAAATCGCGTATTCCTATGTGCGGTCACTGCTCTGCACGACTGAAGAATCAAACTGCTTTTTCCAGGACAACTTTATCCATCTTCATGTCCCGGCAGGAGCCACCCCGAAAGACGGGCCTTCCGCAGGGATTACAATGGCAACAGCGCTGTATTCTCTGGCATTGAACAAACCGGTGCGAAACGATATAGCCATGACAGGAGAATTAACACTGACCGGCAAGGTATTGCCCATAGGCGGGGTAAGGGAAAAAATAATAGCGGCAAAGAGGGTCGGCATAAACGAAATAATTCTACCAAAGGATAATGAACGCGACTTCAATGAACTTCCTCCATATATAAGAAAGGGAATGAAGGCAAACTATGCGGATTATTATGAAGACGTTATAAAAATCGCATTCAGGAAATTATAAACCTCACTGCCGGCAAAGTCTTATAATTTTCAATAATTCCGCGGTGACAATCACAGGATAATAACCCTGCTCCCTTTTTTAAGCCTGAAAACAACATTGGCGCTTTCGGCCTTTTCCCAGTCTTTCAATTCAGGACTGAGGGATTTGAGGGGATTGCCTTTAAGATAAAAAAAACAGAGCGACATCTTGTCCTTGATATCGGCCGGAATGTAGTCGATGTAATTGTATTTCATTGAAAGCTCTTTCAACGATTTTCCAATCCCCGAGAGGCTTTCGGGGAAGGTGAAAAATTTGTTATGATCGAGATAAAGTTTTTCCAGATTAATAAAATTTCTTATTTCATTCGGCAAAGAATGCAAATTATTATTGCCTGCATATAAAATTTCCAGAGCCGCTATCGAAAATACCGAAAGAGGAATTTCTTCAAGATCGCAATTCGAAATATCAAGTTCCCTCAGCATGAGAAGTTTCGATACTTCCTGAGGAAAATAACTTATCCTGTTGCCTGACAGAATGAGCGTTTTCAGCTCGGCCGCGTTTCCTATTTCCGGAGGCAGGGTTGTCAGACCGTTGCTTCCTGCATTCAGATATTTGATCTTGCTGCTGAATACAGACGGATCCAGATTTTTCAATTTGTTGTTCTCAAGATTGAGATAAATCAGGTTATCCAGGGTGGTTAATGCTGGAATTTCGGTCAGTTTGTTGCCCGAAATGTCGAGATATTTAAGGCTCAACAGTCTGTTTATTTTTTCATCTATCCGGTTTATTGCATTATTGGCAAGGTATAATTCCGAAAGATTGGCAAGATGGGCGATATCATCCGGAATCGTTTCAATCTTGTTGCCCGAAAGGTTCAATACTTGAAGATTTGTCAATCCGTCAACAGCTTTTGGGAAATTGCTCAATGCATTACCTGACAGATCGAGGGTTTTAAGTTTTTTCAATTTGCCCATAAAATCCGGTATGGCTGTGATTTTATTGTTTTTTATGCTCAGATGCTCAAGATTTTCCATATATTGAATTATTTCAGGAAAATCACTTATGCCCAGATTATCCAGTGTGAGTTTCTTGACAGACAGTAACGATTTTCTGCCGGTTGAAATGCCCTGTTTATCAAGGGCCTTTTTTACCCTGCTGTCATTCACCTTTATGCCGCAGCCGAACAATAATGCCGCAAGAATCAAATTTATCAACAGTAATTGTATCTTTTTCATAGAATAATTCCCTTTAATTTGGTAACAATTGTTTAACAAAACCGGCATTTTTCAGATAACTTCCAGATCCAGTTTGAGTATAAAATACAACATTATGAACGGTTTGGCCAGTCTGAATTTCAATGCCGAATCATCGGATTCGGTTTTTTTAAGAATATTGTCAATATATTCGTCCTTACTGATTTTCCTGATTTCCGAAGAAATCCACTTTTTTGTATTCCCGGGAAAAAGATTTATAGATTTATTAAGAATGTCCCTGATTTCCGTTTTATGTATTTTGATATTTGTAAGGTTTATCGATGACAAAATCTTTATAAAAGTTCTCTTGTCATCGTCATTAAGGTTTATGAATTTGGTTGTAAAATCAAAAACATACTTGTTGAAGATCGAAACCGCCTTTTTTTCATAAAAATTAAGATCCATTATGAGCTTTTCAAAATTATTTTCAACATACTGGCTCACCGTTATCTTGTAAAACTCAAGATCGTCAGCTTTCTGTTTTTCATTCTCATCCTTCAATTTATCGAGGATTTCCTTTACCATATCTTCATCCTTTCCCGGTATCACGGCTTCATTGATAATGTAAGAGCTTAACAAATCGCCGCTTAAAGTATTTTTTTGTATGGAATACAGCTTGCATGCTTCCTTTATCCCCATTACAAGATAGGCCATCCTTTTTACGTTTGAACGCTGCTTTATGAATTCCTGCAATATATAATTCATCGCCGTTATGGTCGTTTTTTCATAAAAATCAAGCTTGTTCTCCATCGAGGGATAGACAATTGTCGTATATGCTGCGACCCACTGTATATAGGTGGAAATTATATCGGTTTCGCCCTTGTCGTATTTGCCTGCATTTTCATGAAGGTTCTCGAGGTTCACAAGTTCATTCAAAATCGGCTCGATGAGCGTCGTGTCGAATTCCTTTTCATCCGTGCTTTCAAGCAGGGATAATTCCTCAGTAACGGTGGTCATGTCCGCGGAATAATTGTAGCATATCCTGTTTATCGAGAGGAGCCAGAGCGCAATGCGTTTGTTGTTTTCCTCGAACCTGATGTATTCACCAAGAAGGTCGTGGAGGAGGAAAAGCTCAAGAGCATTATACCTGGCAGATTTGGGCGGTTTTTTAAACCACAGCCCACAGAATTTATCGATGATTTTATAAAAATGGTTTATCTCTTCTGCACTGTTGTTGAAATAATCAAGCGCATCGAGAATAGGTTTGATTATGCTTCTGTCTTCCATGGCCTATATTATAAACAACTTACGGATAATATCAAGATATAATTTTAAAAAAATAATTTAATAGTTTGACTTATCTTACAAAAATTTGTAAAAAAGGAATCAAAATCAAAAAACTTTTAACCGCCCGTCCCGAATACGGGACTAGAGGCCGCAGAGTGACGCAGAGAAAAACTTAAAAAAAACTCAGCGCCCCTCCGCGTTCTCTAGCGAGTTATCACGAGCGGGCGGTTAAATAAAATCAAATATAAAAAGGACTAACCATGAAGAAACTGCTTATTTTAATGATAATAATCATCTCCGCTGCCCTAGCCGCTTCGGCCCAGAATGATGTAACGGCTGATACGGTGAAAAAGCATGAGATTGAACTTTCGATCGGCGGAGGATTGAGCCACTCGCTATTTACAGGAATTGAATTGGCAGATATTGATTTTGCCAGAGAAAAATTCTTTAATGGTGAACACCGGATAGATCTTGCAAATTACTTATCCATTAATATCCCATTCAGTTTTTTTTATCATTTTAATAAAAAATTTGGTTTAGGTTTTAATTATTCGATCCAAACTGGATTTTTATTTCATATTACTTATTTTAGTTTAAATCCTAATTTAGGATTTTCAATAAATAATAAAATTAGCATATCTAATAAAATTGGCAAAGATATTGATAAAGACTCATTTTTGAGTGAATATGGTATAAATTTAATGACTTTGTTTAATGCTAATGCAATAGATAAAAGCTTTTCATATAATAATTTTATTTTTGGCCCTTCATTTCTTTTTGGAAAAGAATCAATTTATAAAAATTTTTCTTATATGTTTGGAGGGACATTCGATATTTTAATCAATGGGGAGAAAATTTTTTATAACAGGATACCTCATATAGTTGTGATAACTCATAGAGTTGATCTCTTATTATGCTTCGGCGTAGAGTTTCGCTGGAGGTTTTGCTATTTGAAGGAAGTGAAGTGAATTTATATTTGACAGCCCTTTGGTATTTCATTATAATCAATTGAAGGAGTGGAATTTATGCTGACAATTGATATTACCAATAAATCTTCAGATTTGATTGAAATTGTGCATAAGGCTTTAGAAGAAAAGGAGATTAATCTTGAAGAGAACGGGGT
>JBJKSS010000003.1:0-8412 GCA_046703745.1 Spirochaetota bacterium | reverse complement strand
TACTGATACTTTCCAGATCTTTGCCTTCACTTTCATTATTATAGGAAAGACTTACGCAGGTTATCCCGAGATAATAATTAACCCGTCCATCGCTCTCCTCTTCGTTCCTGTCGACATCGACAAATTCATTTATGCCATTAATGGAATCATAATCCGTGATTTCCCTGTTGAATATGATAATCTTGCCTTCATATTTTTTCCTGGGATAAAAATTGAATTCACCGTCCTGGAAATCTATTGTTATCTGCTCGACCAGATCTTCCTTGTCGGTGTGGACATATATGCCCATATCATCAAAAGTATAAACATTGTTGACGTCATTCAGATCGGTCTTCCTGAAATCGGCACCTATACTTTTCATCACATCATCGAAATTTATGGGATAATCAAGAACCACATCATTTATTTTTATTGCATTATCATTAATAATTTCAATTGTCATAATCAACCGCCTTTTATTATACCCCTGATCCCGACTCCATTGGCATGGGACGGATTGCCCTGCTGCATTTTCGTGCAGGGCCGGCAAAAAGATTCGCACGGATAAGTTTCCACTACCTTAATTTAACCTGACAATTTCATAATCGCGGGTATAAATCCAGTTTAATTTTTACAGCAGCCGGCAAATCCTTTCAGTTATTAATATAACAAATTTATCATAACAATCAAGGATAATTTAAAAAATTAAAATGTTCGAACATTTAAAATTTTTCAAATTTTTTGTAAATATTAAATTAAAAGCATTAATGTTTGAATAATTTCTTCCATTAAAATATAATTATTCATTAAAGCAATAAAATAATTACGGCATTAACAGTGAAAAAATTTATTTTAATCATGACGGCGTGTTTAAGCATAGCGTCAACTCTGCCGGCCTTTTCGAGACAATTAAAACCGGAGTACCTGGTATACATGTGTGAAGATACGCCTCCTACAAACTATATCGAGGGTGGAATGCTTAAAGGCGCCTCTGTGGAATTACTGAAGCTGATCTGGGAAAAAATCGGCTGTCCCGGGCAGCCCGTCAGGATGGTGCCATGGGCAAGAGGATATGACGATCTCCAATACAAAAAGAAACAGGTATTATTCTCAATGACCCGGACAAAAGAGCGGGCCGGCCTGTTCAAGTGGGCCGGGCCGATCTCAACAGTAAAAAAAGTGCTGATGGGGCTGTCGGGCAGGAATATAACAATAGGCAAAATTGAAGATGCTAAAAAATATACGATCGGAACAATCAGGGATGATGTATGCGAATTATTTCTTCTGGATTCGGGTTTTGATAAAAACAAACTGGAAAGTGTTTCCGGGCTTGATCAGGATTTTGAGAAACTTCGACTCGGGCGTATCGACTTGATAGCCTTTTCATACAGTGCCCTGAAAGATTTTATAAGGATTCATAACTATGATCCCGGTCAATTCAAGGTGTATTATATATTGTTTGAAAATTCCAGGGTGCCCTGGATGGCTTGAAAAAAGAGCACCTCGAAATCCTTAAAAAGTACGGGCTGAATTTATAATCATGGGAAAGGGGTATGAGCCATGACAATGAAAAGACAAAAATTACATTCGATAGTAAAAAATTTAACCGCATCTTTAACCGCCGCAGTAATGTCTGTTTCCCTGATAATTATAATAGCGTTCAGTCTGTATGAGTTTATCAAATCAAGAAAAGAGCTTGAAGATAAATCCGAAAAATCAATAAAATATCTTAGAAAAATTCTCGAGCTGCCTCTCTGGAATATCGACAATCGAACCATTAAAATCATAGGTCAGACATATTCACTGGACAAATCCGTCACGGCGTTGAGCATTACAGATGGACATGGAAGGTTGATATATAATTTGAAAAGGGATCAAGGCAGGTATGATACCAAAAAAAAGGGCATCATATTTCACAACGGTGAAAAAATCGGAGAAATCGGGATAACATTTTCATACTCATCGTATTTATACGATTTGATCATTTTTATCAGAAACCTGGTAATAATAAATTTGCTGATCATAATCTCAATCTTCCTTGCTGCAAATTTTCTCATAAGATATTTTTTGATTACCCCGCTGAAACAATTTTCAGGTATAGTGGATTCTTATGCATCAGGGAATTATGATTTAAAAAACGACTTCACCCCTGCAATGGAATTCGAACAATTCAAAAAAGTGCTGGAAAACATGGGCATGAAAATCGTAGAACAACTGGACGATCTTAAAATGCTCAACAGCAGCCTGGAAAAAAATTCCGGAGAGAAGGACATGCTGATCAGGGAATTGTACCACAGGACAAAAAACAACATGCAGGTAATAAATGCACTGATCAGGCTGAAAACAATGAATATCAGGGATGAAAAAACAAAATCAATCCTCGATGACATATCAAACAAGATTTTTTCCATATCGCTCGTGCATAAAAAGTTATTCCGGTCAAATGACCTTTCAAATATTAATTTCGGGGAATACATAAAAGATCTGGCGGACAACATGATCGGCGGCGGAAAAATCATTTATGAATTGAATTGTGACGAGACAAACATACTCTTCGATATTGCCGTCCCCGCAGGGCTCGTGATCAACGAGCTCATAACGAATTCATTGAAATATGCATTCCCGGATAACAGGAAAGGCATTATCAAAATAAATGTCATGAAAAACGGCGGCAGGATAGTTGTTGAATATTCGGATAATGGGACAGGGCTGCCGGACGGGTTTGATCCGGATAAAACGGAATCTTTCGGGTTTATTTCTCTAATAGCCATTATCAGGGAGCAATTGGGCGGGGAAATAAACTGGGATTCAGATAACGGATTCAATTGCAGGTTTTCATTTTCGCCGTCTGCATATATTAAAAGGATTTAATGATATGAAAAACAATAACGGGAACGACACAATAATGATCGTTGAAGACGAAGTGTTGATAGGAATGCTTCTGAAGATGGAATTAGGCAATAAAGGGTTCAGTGTAATAGGGCCGATAGCCACAGGTGAGAGAGCCGTCGAGCAATATGAAATCCATAAACCCGGTTTGATACTCATGGATATACAGCTTGCAGGAAAGATGAACGGTATTGAAACAGCAGAAACAATAATGCAAAAAAACAGGCCTGGCATAATCTTCGTCACCGCATACATGACAAACGAGTACATCAATGCTGCGAGAAAACTGAATCTCTTTGATTTTATTGAAAAACCTGTAAATACACATGAACTGCTTAACCTGATAAACAAACATGGCTTAAATTGAAATTTTGTTGTGGACAGATGTCATAACCGGGCAGGATTTTAAAAATTTCCATCCTGCAATAAAATTAATCGATTGACCGATTTTACCGCAGGGGAGGAAATTTCCAAAGATAAAATAAAAAAATCAATGCATCATTTCTTTGTAGCTTTTTTTGCTTTCTTCTCTTCCCTCTTTTCCTTCAGAGTTTTTGCCGCTTTTTTCTTTGGTTCCTTTTTTACTGTTTTTTCTTTACCCATGTTCACCCCTCATTTAACATTAAATTATAATATTTGATATAATACAATATTTGATTATTAATAATCAAGCTTAATTTTTAAATAAACAAAATTATGCATTTTAAAATTCAATTTATTATTGTAAAATGAGGGCCATTTTGTACAATGAAATCCTGTATTTAAGGAGACCGCCGATGGTCACGATAAACAATAAAAAATGCACGGGCTGCGGGTCATGCGCCTCGATATGTCATGAGAGCTGCATGACAATTGTCAACGGAAAAATCAGGATCAATCATGAAGTTTGCAGCACCTGCATGCAGTGTATAGCAGTGTGCCCGTACCTGGCCCTGTCATGGGACAATGTAAAACCCGTGCCGTTCGACAGCAGCATTCTGCCGGATGCGGCACAGGTCGATGAACTTTTAAAAGAGAGAAGAACTGTCAGGCATTTTAAAAAAAACATCCCGCCTAAAAAGCTGGTCGAAGAAATAATTAATTACGGTGCTTATGCGCCGGCTCATTCTCATGATTACAGGGTCGCGGCAATCAGTGACGAGAACATCATCAATGAAATAGACGCAAATCTGTTCGGGTATATAAAAAAAATCTACGGCTTATTCTTCAAACCGAAAATAATGGGCGTGCTTTTAAAATTCATGCCGTCTGTGTTCAGGGATGAATTCTCAAAGGCAAAACCAAAGCTCGAAAAAAGCATTAAAGCCGGAGTGGCGTACAGGAACAGGCCGCCGGTCATGATTTTTGTAATCGGCGACAAAAGGTCTGCGCTGATAAATGAAAGCACACAGTATGTAATTTACAACATGAATCTTTATGCCATGACAAAAGGCTTGGGATTCAGGAACCTTGTAGGTAACCAGATGTTTTTTAACAAAAGTAACAGGGTGAGAAAAATTCTCGGCATGAAGAATAACGAACTGATCTGCGGGACATTCGGACTGGGTTATCCTGAAAAAAAATTCAGGAACAAGGTTAACGGAAGAAAGATGTACATCGAATGGATATGAAGAGGGGGAGACAAATGTCGGCCAATGAAACATCTGTCAGGGCAATAACTTATGCATTGCTTGCAAACCTGGGGATCGCCGTTTCCAAAACGGCAGCCGCGGTATTCACAGGATCGGGAAGCATGCTCGCAGAGTCCATACACTCGTTTGCCGACACGGTCAACCAGCTTCTTTTGTTCCTGGGGCTGCGAAGGGCAAGCCGGGTGCCCACCGGCGATCACCCGCTCGGATTCGGCAAAGTGTTTTATTTCTGGAGCTTCATCGTTGCGATGCTTCTCTTCAGCACGGGAGGACTCTTTTCAGTTTACGAAGGGATCAACAAACTGAAGCACCCGGAGCCGCTGTCAAACCCCTGGATGGCCCTTGTCATAATCGCTGTTTCTGCCGCACTCGAGGCATCGAGCCTTGCAGGCTGCCTCAGGCTGATAAAAAAAATCCGCAAAGGCAAACCGTTTTTCGAATGGCTAAAAAATTCGCGCAATGCCGAGCTTCTCGTGGTGCTGGGCGAAGATACCGCTGCAATTGCCGGCCTGACCGCCGCATTTTCATTCGTACTCCTGACAATGATAACCGGCAACAACGCATTCGATGCTGCCGGCTCGATTGTTATCGGCACCATACTTGTGATAATTTCCATTATGCTCATGGTCAATGTCAAGTCTCTGCTGATAGGCAAATCGGCGAATCCTGACCTGCAAAGCCTCATTGCCCGGGAAATAAAAAGGGACAAAAATATAAAAGAACTTTTTAACATAATCACCATACAACTGGGGCCGGATGTGATGCTTGCAGCAAAGATCAGGCTAAAGGGAAATATCAGCATCGACTCGGCCTGTGATATAATCAATAAACTTGAAAAAAAGATAAAAAATAATTTCCCCGAAATAAAATGGAGCTTCATCGAGCCGGATGTTGAAGACTGAAAACCTGCTGTTTAAAGGTTCATTCGGACACGAGCCTTCTGAATTCCCTGATTATTTTCAATGTGATTTCTCCGGGTTTGCCCGAGCCTATTATCCTTGCATCTATATTTGTAACCGGGATTATTTCGGCCCCTGAGCCGGTTAAAAAGCATTCGTCCGCATTATACAGGTCGAACAGCGTGAGGTTGGCCTCATCTACCCTCAACCCCGCCGAACCGGCTATTTCGATAACAGTATTGCGCGTAATGCCCTCAAGTGCCCCTGTAGATTTTGACGGTGTAGCAAGCATTCCGTTTTTTACTATGAAAAGGTTGTCGCCGGTGCACTCCGTAACATATCCCTGAATGTTCAGCATTATGCTCTCGAAATAACTCTGCTTCCTTGCCTCGATTTTTGCAAGGATGTTGTTAAGGTAATTCAGAGATTTTATCCTGGTGTCGAGACACTGCTGCGGGATTCTTCTGAAAGTGGACGTTATTACCCCTATGCCTTTTTCATAAAGCTCGGCCGGATAAAGCTGGATATCGCCGACAATTATTATTATCCTTGATTTCGGACAGGAAAACGGATCCATACCCAGGTTGCCGTCTCCGCGCGTTATGATTAACCTTATGTATCCGTCTTTTTTTTCATTTACCCTTACTGCATCCAGGAGGAGCTTCTCCATTTCGTCCTGTGATACGGTGATTTCAAGCATTATTGCCTTCGCACTTTCATAGAGCCGTTTGACATGCTCTTTGAGCTTAAAAATTTTCCCGTTGTAAACCCTGATGCCTTCGAAAACCCCGTCCCCGTACAACAGGCCGTGATCGAAAACTGAAATTTTTGCATCGTCTTTGTCGTAGTATTTTCCATCGATATATATTTTCATTTCATTCCTCCTCATTGGTAAATATGTCCCTTAATTTTTTGTAGTTTTCCCCGAATTTTTCAACCAGAAGCCCGTCGAATCTCTCCACGATTTTCATTATGTAAACATCGTGTTTTATGTAGTCTTCCGCCATTGTGACGAATCCGTTGTTACGGCTCATCGCCCCCTGCACAAGGCCGTTGGAATAAATCGTGCCCCCAAGTACTTCCTCCGAATCTTTTACTATCACGAGATTGCGTCCGCCTTTTTCAGAATAAATCGTGTCCTCGATCGGATGCTGGAAAAGCTGACCGGCCCTTATGTCGGTTTTGCCGAAATGTATTATAGCCACATTTATTTTGCGCTTCTCTGCCTCCCTGATTAATGGAAGCAGGATATTCAGTTCATCCTTGAACAATGAAACAAGAAGGCTCGTCTGTGCATTCTGCACGATGCGTTTGGCCTTGTCCATCAAGCTTTCATAGCTGTTTATGTTCCAAATATAAGAATACTCACCGATCCCCTTGACTGACTTTAGATCATCCTTAAGACTGTCCAGGGTATCATCCATCCTGTTCTTGTACGAGCTGATGAATTCATCCGGCTGCATCGGCACATACTTGAGCTTGTTGTTGTCTTCGAGCTGGGTGATGATTCCCTTTTCAAGGAGCCTGGACAAAACTCCGTAAATCTTGGAAGTAGGAATGCCCGATCTTTTGGCAATCTCGTAAGGCGTTGCAGGGAAACCTTTAATCAACGCCAGATATGATTTTGCCTCGTATTCAGAAAATCCCAATGAAATCAAATTATCCAAAATTTTATTATCTACCATGGTAGTTAATATATCTCACATAAAGCTAAATGTCAATTATTTTATTTAAATTAAATTTCATTCTCCTGTTGACAGATTTTAAAATTTAAACTATTCTATAGTTATGGAACTATCGAAATTAGCTAAAATATTCAAGGCTCTTTCCAATGAACAGAGATTGAAAATATTTTCCATGCTTTACCAGCTCGGCAAAACCGATGTCTGCTGTATAGGAGTAGAAAAAGGCTTCACAAAGGCATGTGAAAAAATTAATATCTCCCGCTCAACGATATCGCATCATTTCAAGGAGCTGGAGAATGCAGGACTGATCATCTGCTCAAGATCGGGCCAGTCGATTTCCTGCAAGATAAACGAAGATGCTTTGGAAATAATCAGGGATTATTTGAAATAATTTTTTTGACTTATTGTTCGATAGTTGTAAAACTTTATAATACTAGATATATGGAATAGCAGGGAACAAACCCTGATAATTACAAACAAAACGAGGTTTATCTATGAAAAATTACGCTTTTAATGAAATGGTCGACCTGTTTAACTCAAAACCTTCACTGCTTATCGAAGGTAAATGGGGCATCGAAAAGGAAACCGTGAGGACAGATGAAACCGGCACCATGGCTCTGTCCCCGCACCCGGCAGCATTCGGCGACAAGCTTGAAAATCCCCATATTACAACCGACTTTTCGGAGAGCCAGATCGAAATGATAACCCCTCCGTGCGGCTCGATAGACGAAGCCTATGAATTCCTTGACAGAATACAAACCCATGTTGAAAATAACACAGACGGTGAATTCCTCTGGCCCTCAAGCATGCCGCCGGCAATCATGAATGATGACGACATCAGTATTGCAAAATATGATGATACCGTTGAAGGCCGGATAAACGAAACATACAGGCGCGGGCTCGCACTTCGCTACGGCAAAAGGATGCAGCTCATTTCAGGCATTCACTATAATTTTTCTTTTAGCAAAAAATTCTGGGAATATCTTCATAAAAAAACCGGATCATCCGTGGATATGCGGACATTCATCGACACGTCGTATTTCAGGATAGCGCGCAACTACTTACGTTACCGGTGGCTACTGATTTACCTTTTTGGAGCATCACCCGCCGCCGGCAGAAGCTTTGCACGGAACGATCGTGAATACAGAAGGATCAGACGGTACGAAAGATACGGCACATCTCTCAGGATGAGCCCGCATGGATACTCCGCAAAGGCGGGCAAAAAAATCGAAATATCATTCAACGCCATTGGAGAATACACCGCGGGGATCGAAAATGCATTAATGCAACATTCTGAAGAATACGCCGCGCTCGGCATGTTTAAAAACG
>JBJKSS010000002.1:0-5994 GCA_046703745.1 Spirochaetota bacterium | reverse complement strand
GTTCAAGAGTCACATCAAAGATACAAAAATTTTTGAGCTTGACATAGAGCCGACACAGGAAAGAAAAAAGGAAATCTTGAGCAATGAGAAAATTGAGGTGTCTGAAAACCTTACCTTCGTAAGAATCAACTTCAAAACGGATGACATCGGCAAGGTATTGACAGAAGCAGGTTATGACAGGAACATTAAGACGCTTTTTATATGGGAAGGCGTGACTTTTTATCTCCAGCCCGAGGTTGTTGACGGCACACTCTCATGCATAAAAGAAATTTCACCGGCTGGCAGCACGGTGGCTTTTGATTATAATTCCAAATCAAAGGAAAACGCGGAGTCGGAAGAAGCAAAAACCCGCAGGAATTTCTGGATGAACAACCACCCGTCCGAACCCATAATATTCGGCATAGAGGAGAACAGCATTGATTCGTTCATGTGTGACCGCGGTTACACAATCATTGATCGCCTGGCATCAGTCGATATGGGAAAAAGATACCTGACCCTGAAAGACGGATCACTTGCAGGGAAAATACCTGCATTTTACGGTTTGATTTATGCCGGCGTTACGGATAAAATTATTAATCATTGACACATACTGAATTTCCGGTTAAACATCATTGCATGTTAACAAAAAACTTTTTGAATTAAGGAAGGACGTAGAATGAGAAAAATATTGAAATGGCTTATTATCGGTTTGGGTGCTATAGCGGTTATTTTAATCGGAATGACCGTGCTTTATATGTTCAGGATGAATTCTGAAACAAAAATAATGACTCCTGCTCCGACCGGACTCGTGGTTGACGGGGTGTATTCCATTAATAACGGTTTTGTCGACATGTTTATAATCAGGGGCAAAACCGGCTACATTGCCATCGACTCGGGCACCGATGCAAAAAAGCTCGACAATGAACTGAAAAAACTCAATATCGATGAAAGCCTCGTCAGGTCTGTATTCCTCACCCACACGGATTATGATCATACGGCAGGTCTGAAATTATTCAAAAACGCAAAGGTTTATATTTCATCCGCAGAAGAACAGATGATCAACGGCAAGACTCACAGGGCGCTTATTTTCAACAACAGCATAACTCCGGGGTATAAAAAACTGAAAGACGGTGAAGAAATCAAGGTTGACGGCATAAAGGTAAATTGCATTCTCACCCCGGGCCATACTCCGGGATCTATGTGCTACCTTGTGAATGATAAATATCTTTTTACCGGCGATACGATCAGTCTTAAAAACGGAATTGCCGGTCCTTTCAATAAATTTTTCAACATGGACACCAAAACAGAATTGTCGTCGATAAAAAAGATAGATAATCTTCCCGGCATAGAATATGTTTTTACCGCCCATTACGGTTATACGAATAATTATAAAAAAGCTTTTGAAAATTGGAATAAATGATATATTATGGGATTCATAAGAGCGCTGCGGTGCATTCCAGTGAAATTCAGGAAAAGGATTTAATTTAAATGAAACTCGTGAAAAAATTTGCCATAATGGCCCTGATCCTTCTGGTAAGCATTTCTTTTGACCAGATTACAAAAAATATCGCAAGGAAGGCATTGTCCAATGAGCCTCCGCAGATTTTTTTGAATGACACTTTCAGGCTGGAATATGCGGAAAACAACGGCGCATTCTTAAGCCTCGGATCGGATCTAAGTGACGGCATAAGCTTCTGGACACTGCGGATAATCCCCCTTGCATTCATGGCCGGACTTCTGGGTTACATGATAATCAAAATAAACGAGATATCGATGCTCAAGCTCACGGCTCTCTCATTCGTTGTTGCCGGGGGTTTGAGCAATCTTGTCGACAGGTTTTTGAACAACAGGCTGGTCGTTGATTTTATGAACATAGGCATCGGGGGCTTAAGAAGCGGCATCTTCAATTTCGCCGATGTTTCCATTGTGACGGGAGTGATACTTCTGGCAATTTCGTTTTACACGGACAAGGCCCCGTCAAAGGAAGCACCGGAAAGTCAGATATGATGATCAGGCAGTATTATTCTTAAATTTTTCTTCAAATCACTGGACTAATCGGGAATTATCATATATCATCTTTTCAGATGAATCAACGGAGGCATCAATTGTCAGGAATGATAAAAATTCTCTCATTGAACAATGAAGTCGAGGCATGTTTTCTCGAAGCCGTGTTGAAGGAAAAAAACATTCCCTATCTCCTGAAAAAATTCCACGACACCGCATACGACGGCATTTACGAGGTGCAGTTCGGCTGGGGAATGATCGAGGCCCGCGAGGAAAACCGGGAAGAAATAAAACGGTATTATGATGAAATAGTCAAGAAGGAGAATATCAGGCAGGACTCAAAAGAATGCGTTGAAAATTATGATCCGGAAGTCCTGGAGGAAACAAAAAAACATTCGAGGAAAACAAGACTGCTCCTGGCCGCCCTTTTTATAATACTTCTTGCAATCATTCTCGTGCTGTACAATTACAATTACCATGAAAAGCATAATCAGGGGAAAAAGCTAAATTATATCATGAAGCATGATGCAGCAGGGCAGACAAAGATAAAAACGACTACACGGAAGATTAAATGATTCTTATTTAATCAGGTTTGTTATCATGGAACAGGAAGAAACAAGAAAAATTGTGGAAAGAATCTGTGCCGGGCATCCCTATCTGGCCGGATTCGCTGAACTTGAAGGTTTGTTGAATAATGAATATTCCCGGTACAAATACGGCATATCGCTTGCCAGGAAACTTGATGATGATATAATCGATGCCGTTGGGGCCGGGCCGACAAAAGAATATTTCAACCTTTACAATGAAATCAACAGGGAACTGGATGAAACGACGTCGGCAATAGAAACGGCTTTAAGGGCCAACGGTATCGATGCCCTCGGAATAAAGGCAACCCTTTCTGATTATGCCCTTGATCAAAGCGGCCGGTATTCGCTGCAAAGTAAAATTTCACATAAAATGATCGCAACAAGATCGGGCCTGGGCTGGATCGGCAAAACCGGCCTCCTGGTAACAAAAAAATTCGGCCCGAGGGTGAGGCTTGCTTCCGTCCTGTTAACAGTTCCTGTCAAACCCGATTTCCCTCCTGTAGAATCAAGCCTCTGCGGGAAGTGCGATATTTGCGTAAAATCCTGTCCGTCCAATGCGGCTAACGGCCTGTTGTGGAACAAAAACGTAAAACGTGAGGATTTTCTCGATCCGCATGTATGCCGGGACAGGTGCCGCGGGCTTTCAAGGGCAAGGATAAATGAAGATGTCAGTATATGCGGCATCTGCGTATCTGTCTGCCCGGTAGGTAAATAATAATCAGGGAAAATAAAATGGCTGCCAATAAACAAAGATGCTGGAACACAGACGACGAGCTTCTCATAAAATACCATGATGAAGAATGGGGCACTCCTCTACATGACGACAGGAAGCTGTTTGAATTTCTCGTACTGGAAGGGTTCCAGGCGGGTTTAAGCTGGATGACGATCCTGAAAAAAAGGGAAAATTTCAGGAAGGCATTCGACGGCTTCGATTTTAACAAAATTGCAAGGTATGATTCTCAAAAAATCGGGGCACTGCTGGCGGACAGCGGCATTATCCGTAACCGCCTGAAGATCGAAAGTGCCGTTGCAAATGCCAGGGCATTCATAAATGTGAGGAAGGAATTCGGGTCATTCGACAAATATATATGGGGATTTATAAACGGCAAACCGGTAAACAACAGGCTGAAATCATTCTCCGAAATGCCGGCAAAAACACAGCTGTCAGATATGATAAGCAAGGATCTCAAAGCCAGGGGATTCAAATTTGTCGGCTCGACAATTGTCTATGCCCACATGCAGGCAACAGGCATGGTCAATGATCATCTCACAAGCTGTTATAAATACAGGGAGCTTGCCGGCAAAAAAGGTTAGGTGCCATTATGCCCCGCTTTCTTTTTTGGCGAATAAAAACCTGAAGGCGAAATAAATAATTACGAGACCGACGGTAATGTTCATTAGCCTGATAACCGGTATCGGCAGGAATATTTTAAACAAAGAGCCGGTCAAAGAAACAGCCGAGAGAAAAAAGAGGGTTGCTGCCACGCAGCCGCTTCCGAACAGGATGATCCTGCCCCTGTTATCACCATTTTCCCTGATCCTGCCGGAAAAAACACCGAGCCAGAAAATTATGGTAAGTGGACTGGAAAGCGTCAGGATCAGGCCGCTCAGGAAAGGACTGTCGAATTTGAATTTATCGATAACATTTATCGGGGGAATGAAATTGAATTTTATAATCTCAAAAACTATGATATTAAGTCCGAAAACCAGAAGTATAACAAAACCGGCATACTTTAAAATTTTTTTTGCTTTCCCCGAATTGAGGAATGACGTTATGCCGAAGATGGCCCAGAAAATATAAAATGCATCGACCAGAGCCGCGGCCAGTACGACCAGCATGGAGCTTAACAGCCCCTTTTCAATGGCGCTTTTGAATACAAAAAGACAGACCGGCCCGACTGCAAGCTGCAATATAATACCGAATTTTAACCCGTCGGCCAACGTTTTTACCGCGCTATCTTCCATTTTTGATTAGTTGATGCTTATGAGGTATTCGCCTATCGCCTTGTGATCGTTGATATAATCGTTCATCTCTGCGGCATGATTTTTCATGAAATTATTATAATCGCTTTCCGAATATTTTATTGTTTTGAAAAATTCCTTTTTCTTTTCACTGTAGAATGCCTTCTGCTGATCCTCGGTCATTGAAGCTGTCTGGCCGGAAAAGCCTGAAATGAATTTTTTATGAAGCACAGAAATCGCAAAGAATATATCCATGTCCATCTGTCTGGATGCATCTATTTCATGCTTCATTTCATCAAAATCTATCTCATCACCTTTATCATGGGTAATATAATCCGATTCATTCTGTTTGCCGGTTTCCGGTTTTTTGACGCACTGTACCATAAACAAGGCGGCAATAACGAGTAAAAACGCAGTTTTTTTCATAGAATCCTCCCATAAGTTTCAAATCGTAACTTTTAACCATAAAATTGATTTATTATAAATCTATTTGAAAAAAACTGCAATCCTTCAAATTAAAATATATTTGTTTGATATTGGGGGTTTCTGTGCTATATTTACAGATTATTTTACCGCAGGATAAGGGTAACATGAATTTTTTATCACATTACTATTTCCACAATGACCAGGACAACAACTACTTTACCGTCGGCCTTACCCTTCCTGACCTCCTGGGATTTCACTCCAAAAGGATCAGGGTGAACAAGAAGTTCCTCGTCGAAAAAATGTCAAAAACTTCCTGTATGAAAACCAGGGCCCTGGCGGCCGGCATGATAGTGCATCTTGAACTTGACAGGTGGTTTCACAACAGCAGTTATTTCAAGAACCAGATATTTTTCCTGCAAAACAAGTACAGCGCCATCAGCAGCGATAAAGACATACTGCCGGGTTTTTATGCACATATAATAATGGAAATACTCATCGACAGGTATTTATTGAAGATACAGCCTGATATAGCTGACAAATTTTACGAAAGCTACAAAAAATTTGACTTCAGCCTTGCCGCGGAAATTTTTGCCGATCTTAAAAATTTCGACAGGGAGAAATTTTTATCATTGAGCCGCGACGTGGCGCATTCGTCATTCCTCAGGGAATACGTGAATGATCATGCAATCATAAACATATTAAAACGCGTATCAAGACGTATAAATGTGCCTTTTGAACTCGAAATTAACGACAGCCTGTTTGCCAAATTCATAAGATCGGTTTTCAGTGAGCTGGAACATTCTATACATGATTTTATTGAGAATGCAAAAAAACTGCTGGTGATCAGGGATTACATGATCCTTGATGCTGAAAACTGTTTTATGAATCTTACTGTTTGATGAATGTACCGGTCATCGAATCGGCCCTGATGGTTTTGTCCTTCAAATCGATTTTAAAATAGCTTTTCCCGACATCCTGGGCCTTGATTGTCAGTTTTAACGTTGTATAATTGCTCATCGGCCAGTCATTTTTGAGA
>JBJKSS010000001.1:0-5644 GCA_046703745.1 Spirochaetota bacterium | reverse complement strand
TTTATAAAGAATATCAAAAATAAAAAACAATCAAAATAATTTGCCAATGGCGATGTTATTATGTTAAACTTTCTAATAAATTGATAATTTGTTTTTACAAATAAAGTAAAGGTTTTTTATGTTTGATATTATTCTTCATAGTGATCTTTTAATCCCCGGCTTATACTTATCTGCATCAATAATAATAGGCGTTTTGATAGAATTTGTTTTGCTGGGCAGATTGATAAAAATTTTCAAAAACAAGAATAATTTTTTCAGTGAAGTTGTAGTCAAATCATTAAGGGGATTCAGTCTTTCGGGGTTTCTTTTGATTGGCATTTTTATTGCGTTTTATTTGTCAAAAATTGAAATCAAATATTTTAACATAGTAAATAAAATTATTATTTCCCTCATAGTTGTAAATCTGACTTTTTTTTTATCAAGGCTTGCCAGGAAAATATTCAATTTTTATTCTTCCGGGGAGAGCCTTCGCCTTCCTTCGGTTACGATAACAATCAATATAATTAAAATTTCCATATATATAATTGGCCTGCTGTTGATTCTGCAGATCAACGGCATCAGCATAACTCCGATGTTAACAGCAATTGGAATATCGGGATTGGCAGTTGCGCTGGCCTTGCAGGAAACACTTTCCAATTTTTTTGCGGGCATTTACATGGTTTTGGCAAAGCTGGTTTCTGTTGGCGATTATGTAAAACTCGAATCCGGTGAGTCATGATATATAACCGACATAAAAAGCAGGTATACGACTCTTAGAGAGTTACCCAACAACAGGGTTATTATTCCCAATTCCAAGTTTTCAACTTCAATCGTAATAAATTATCATACACCTGTAAAGGAAATGTCTGTGCTCATTAATTTGGGGGTAAGCTATGACTCTGATCTTGAACATGTCGAAAGAGTCACGATTGAAACGGCTAAAGAGGTTATGAATGAGGTTCAGGGAGGAGTAAAGGATTTTACTCCATTTGTCAGGTTCCATACATTCAACGATTTCAGCATTGATTTTACCGTAATATTGAGAACCAATGAATTTATTAATCAGTACCTTATTAAACATGAATTTATAAAGAGGCTGCATAAAAGATACAGGGAAGAAGGAATTGAAATACCATTCCCCATAAGGAATGTAATAATGAAGAAAGAATGAAAAACATTCGTCACGCTGGTTTTTGTTTTCTCCCGCGCCGCCGGATACGAAATAAGCGGTTGTCATTTTGTCGTATCAGTTTTAAACCCGATCTTTCACATGATTATTCGTTATGATTTATAATTTTCAAAATAAAATTTTTATTATTTTTTTTGAACAGGGGGCCTTGACATTCAAACTGATTTTTTTATAATAAATCAAAAAAGGGATTTGTCATGAAGCCTGGATGCAAATTTTCAATATCTGCCATTTTGATATTTACTTTTGTTTTTTCACTTTTCCCCCAGGAAATAAATTTGATAATGACTGACAGTGACAAGGGGGATGCGGGGCTGATTCTCCGGAAATATATTTATATCCAGAATTTTTTCCCTGGTAAAAATTATTACCTTGTTGATACCGGGAATTTTTTGGGGACCAACGGCCTCACATCTTTTACAAAAGGGAAGCTGGCAGTGGACGTAATGAACAGGCTGGGATATTTCTGCACATTGCTGGGCCACCATGAATTCGATTATGGTATCGATGTTTTGAAAGAGCGGATAAAGGAAAGTGATTTTTCATACTTGTCTTCGAATATCCCGGTTGAGGGTGCGGAGAGTTACAGGATAATAACAAAAGATGATATTAAAATCGGCATTTTCAGTCTCGGCGATTACAGCGACAAGGTGCTTTCAAGGATAAAACAGTCCGATGTAATGGAAGCCGCCCGTGCGGTAACCGCTGAATTAAAAAAGAAAAAATGCGATGCGATAATACTCCTGACTGACATGGATTCTACGGAGTCAATGGATCTGTTGGAAAAAAATCCCGATGTCGATTTTATCTTCACAAGCCAGATCAATGATCTGGATACATATTCAACGCTTGACGGCAGGGGTGTTTTTTTCTGTCATGAAAATGATGTGCTTTTCCTGAAGATCACGAGGAAGAATAAAACCGGCAGTCTGGAAATGCACGTTGACCGCAGGATAATTCCGCCCGGGAATGAAAACATCAAGATAAACGATCCGGCGGCAATTGATGCAAAAAAAATGATAACAGAGTCTGAAGACAGGTATTACAGGGAGAAAAGCTCTGTCCTTGCCCGCACCGGCGACAGGATAAGGCTGAATGATTTACTTCTCAAGATAATGAGGGAAAACACATACAGCGAGGCTGCATTCCTCAACAGCGGGGCATTCAGCGATGATCTCGTTTTGACCGGCGATATTACTGAAAAGGATATCCTGGAAAAACTGAAGTACAACAACAGGATAGCGACCATTACATTGACCGGTGCGGAAATAAAAAAAATACTTGAACTCGACAAATACAGAAGATCGGTCAACGGCAAACATCTTTTTTATTCGGGCATAGAAAACGGCATGATAAACGGCAGGCCGATAAGCAACACAGAAAGTTATACGGTTTCCCTCAATGATTTTCTGCTCGGAGGCGGCGACGGCTTCCTGGGATTCAAAAAAGGGGAAAAGGTTTTTATAAAAGGGTTTTATCTGAGGGATGAGCTGATATCTTATCTCAAGTCTGTTAAAACTCTAAGCTTGAAAGACGTTCGCAGGATAAAACCCGTGCTCTACTGGAAATACATGGTTGATATTAATAGCCGTTATGACGGCAATTTCAATTACAACAATTATCTTTATCCTGAAAATAGCCTGCTTGACAACAGCCTGATGTACCATCTGATCAAAACTTCCGGCAATTTTTACAGCGAATGGAAAAACCGCTGGCACCTGTTGTCAATGCGGGAGCTTGTCAATTATGAATTCCTGATTTCCGAAATAGACGATTTGAATGAAACAAAAGCCGCTTTCAAGACAGCGAATAACCTGCTGTCACTTTATTCTGACATCAGGTATGAGTTCAATTTCCAGTATGCTTCTCCATATATCAATTTTGCCCTTGACAACCTCAAGTTCAGGTTTAACGATCCGACAGACGACAGTTACAAACTTTTCAAGCTGGTTCCGGAGACCGGCATACGGCATTATCTTCCCCTTGATTTTCATATTGGAGAAAGCATACTGTTCAACATTTATCCGGCAAAGGATATCAACCCGGCGGTCAGTGATGATTCCCGGCTGGAGGTTTTGTTCAAGATCGGTTTTTTCCTGCCGGCAAATTTCAGGGATATAATATATTTTAACGATACGATTAATTTTTATTTTTTTGTTTACCCGGCATTCGATTTTGCGTTTGAAAACATCAGCCGGCTAAAGATAAAGATATTTCGCTACCTGTATTCCAATTTTGATTTTGTCCTGTATGTTGATACGAAAAAAGTGATGCCTGCGGTCAATCTTATAATCAATGCCGGGCTGTCGTTTTTTATCGGCACGATTAAAAAATAATTTTTACGGAGCTTGCATTATGAAAAAAAAATTCAGGTTATTCAAATTAATCATTGTTTTTTCTGTTTTGTTTTCATGCGCCGGGCATGAAAAAGAAGTTGCAATAATCGGGACATGGGGCGGCAATGAGCTTGATAATTTTTTGAAGGTATGCGAAAGCTCGCAGGTAAAGGTAAAATTTGAAACAACAAGGGACCTCGACGCCCTCATAACCACAAGGATAGCGGCCGGCAACCTGCCTGATATTGCAATACTGCCGAATCCTGCAAAGATGCAGGATCTTGTCAAACAGGGCAGGATCAAGCGGCTCGATTTCCTCGATAAAAAGGAGCTTGCGGGAAGTTATTCAAAAATCTGGCTCGATATGGCAAGCTATGCCGGCGGGTTATACGGAATATTCTACAAGGCAACAAACAAATCCGTTATATGGTACAACCCGCAGGAATTCAAAAAGAACGGCTGGAGCGTTCCCAAAACCTGGGATGAACTCGTTGAACTGACAAACAGGATAAGAAAAGAGGGCAAGACGCCGTGGTCGATCGGAGCGGATATCGGCTGGCCGCTTACCGACTGGATCGAAAATATCGTTGTGCGCAGTGCCGGTCCTGAAATATATTCGCAATGGATCGACCACCGGATACCGTGGACGGATCCTGCAATAAAAAACGCATTCAACGAATGGAAAAAAATCGTCGGCGATCCGGCCAACCTTGAAGGCGGCATAGACGGCACGCTCGCAGCGAGTTTTCAGAATGCCGCTTACGAAGTGTTTTTGAAAAAGCCCGGAGCATACATGTATTTCGAGGGAGATTTCATCGAAGACATTGTGAAAAAAGAACTGCCTTATATCGAGCCCGGCGTCAACATGGCGTTTTTCCCGTTCCCGCCGATAAATAAAAAATTCGGCAATCCGGTTGTCGGGGGAGCAGACCTGATTGTTGTTTTCAGGTTGACCCCTGATGTGGAAAAACTCATGAAATTTCTGGTAACTTCAAAGGCACACGAAATCTGGGTAAAATCCGGCGGTTTTATTTCCCAGAATAAAAATGTCAGATTTGATTCCTACCCGGACAGCATTTCCAGATCACTGGCCGAAGAGCTTGTGAATGCGAATGACTTTGTGTTTGATGCTTCGGACATGATGCCGAGCGCAGTCGGCAACCAGGGAGGTTTCTGGGACGCTTGCAAGAGGTTCGTTCAAAACCCCGGCGATCTTGATGCAATACTGGACGGCATGGAAAAACTGGCCGAAAAAAATTACTGACCGGCAGGTTATGATTCAAAGGCAATTGGCAATGGTGCACAATAAAAAAATTTTGGATACTCTAAAAATTTATCTCTGGCTCCTTCCTGCAATGATCTTCCTCTTTTTTTTCCTCATCATGCCGGCGTTCCGCACAATGGCCTTAAGCTTTCAGAAAGAAATCAAGATTAATGAAAAACAAATTATAAAAGACTTCAAGGATAGTCTTGCCGGCGAAAGCGGAAAAGCAGTCGATGATAATAATAAAATTTCAGATTTCAGGAATGCCGCAAGCGTGATTCTCAAGACAGGCGGAGAATACGGCGCGAATATAAAACGCGGCGAGATCGACAAAACGCTGACGGTAAAGCAAACGTATCAATTCATAATTCTGAAAATTTATGAAAAAGTAAGAGGCGGAGGAAGCGTCAGGAAATTTGCGTGGCTTGACAATTATGAGAGAATGTTCACCGATCCCGGCATGATCACCGCTTTCAGGAACAACATACTCTGGCTTTTCCTGTTCACCATTCTCACCGTTGGGCTGGGTTTGATAATCGCAAAACTCATCGATAAAATCCCATGGTCGGGCGCGGCAAAATCCGTAATATTCATTCCCATGGCAATATCGTATGTTGCATCCGGCATAATCTGGACACTGATGTATGACAAGGATGCAAAAACAGGAACCATAAATGCCTTTCTGGGATTCATTGCAGGCCTTTTGAAAATATTCGGCGTGGGGAAATACCATGCCGTGGCATTCCTCGGCAACCCTGAAACAGTGAACCTTGCGTTGATCGCTGCCGGAGTGTGGGTATGGACGGGATTTTGCGTCGTAATTTTCACGGCGGCATTCAACGGCATACCGGAAGATATTGTGGAATCCTCCAGGAT